>DASQYQ010000216.1:0-3659 GCA_035639115.1 Sphingomicrobium sp.
AATGCTTCAAGAAAAGATCAGGAAGGGCCACTCTGCAAGCGAGTGGGAATCCTACGTCGTGCCGCAGAACTGGGAGTCCTTTACCGACGATGATCATTCGGTCTGGGATCTGCTGTTTGCACGTCAGGTGGAGCTTCTGGGGACTCGCGTCGTGTCGCCCTTCCTTGACGGGATCGACCTGTTGAAGCTCTCGCACCCGGGCGTTCCCGACGTCGACGGACTGAACGCGATCTTGGAGCCGCGGACTGGCTGGCGGACGGTCGCGGTTCCTGGGCTGGTGCCCGACGACGTCTTCTTCTCAATGCTGTCGGAGCGGGTGTTTCCGGTCGGCAATTTCATCCGAACCCGCGGGCAGCTCGATTATCTCGAGGCGCCGGACTGCTTCCACGATATGTTCGGCCACATCCCGATGCTCGCGAATCATCATTATGCGGAGATGACTCGGCATGTCGGCGAACTCGGAAGAGCCGCGATCGCCGCGGGCGAAGGGCATCGCGCGGCGCGGCTATATTGGCACAGCGTCGAGTTCGGGCTCGCCATGGAGCATGGCGAGTTGAAGATCCTCGGCGCGGGTCTCGCCTCGAGCTTCGGCGAATCGCATCTCTCGCTGGAGAGCGATTCGGTTGAGCGGCTGCCCTTCTCGGTCGAGCGGGCGGTCCAAACGCCGTACAAGCACGACTCTTTCCAGCCGCGCTACCTCGTCTCCGAAACGCTCGAGAAGACAATCTCGGACGTGCTGGCGCTGACACCCGACGCATTGCTCGCTCTTTAGAAGCCTCGCTCCCCCCGCGCCTGCGAAGCTCCGCTCGGCTTCGGCAGGACGAGGTTGAGATAGACTTCCTCGAGCGCCACTCGCTGCGCATCCTCCTCGGGGACGATTCCGGCGGCGTGGCCGCCCTCGATCGCCTCGTCATAGTAGAATTTGTCACCGCACGTCTCGAGCTTGGCGGCGAGCTTCCGGGCGTGCCCCGGGTGGACTCGGTCGTCGCGGGTCGAGGTGTAGATGAAGGGCACGGGGTATTTCACGCCACATTTGAGGTTCTGGTAGGGCGAATATTTGCTGATGAATGCCCAGTCGGCGGGAACGTCCGGATTGCCGTATTCGCCCATCCACGAAGCGCCGGCGAGAAGGTGCGAATAGCGCTTCATGTCGACGAGCGGAGAGCCGATGATCGCGCCCCCCCACAGGTCCGGACGCTCGGTGATCGCGACGGAGGCCATCAGCCCGCCGTTGGAGCGGCCTGAGACCGCGAGGCGCCCCTTCTTGGTCATCCCCCGCGCGATGAGATCGTCGGCGACCGCGTAGAGGTCGTCATATGCCTTTTGGCGGTTCTCGCGCAGCACTTCATTGTGCCACTTGGGACCATATTCGCCGCCGCCGCGGATGTTCGCCAAGACATAGGCATTGCCCTGCTGAACCCAGAAGAGCGCGAGCGGGCCCGAGCGATAGGGCTCATGCACGAGGTAGCTCGGAGTCTGCGCGACCTCGAACCCGCCGTAAGCATGCATCAGCACGGGCACCGGTCCAGTCACGTCCTTCCGGTGGACGAGGAAGTAAGGAATCTTGGTGCCGTCAGGCGAGGTCGCGAAATTCTGCTCGACCACCATGTTTGACGAATCGAATTGCGGCGGCAGCGCCTGTATCGCGGCCGGCGCGGACGTCGGATCGATGCGGAAGAGGGTGGGCGGAGAAAGCATGCCCTCGACCGTCGCGAAGGCGACGTCCGACGTTGACGCCGTCGCGTTCAGATGGATCGTCGATTTGTCGGGAAGCTGGATGAGCTTGCCGCCCCAAGTGCCGTCGGGCGAGCGCTGCATCGCCATCAGCCGGCCCGACACGTCCTCCAGATATTTGACCCAAAGCGCGCCGCGACTGGCGGACACTTCCTCGACCGCCTCATGCTCGTTGGGGATGAATATGGTTTCGATCTGCGGCGTCGCTCCGGCAAGCAAGCGCGGAATCGAATAAGCGACGAGCGCGCCCGCCGGACGCCCTTCCCACGGCGTCTTGAGCGAGGCGATGATCCGGCCGTCGAGGACGTCCAAGATGTCCGCGTCATCCGGAAGCCGCGAGGGCACGAGGCGCCCGTCCGGGGCGATGTGCCAGACCTTGTGATGATAGAAATCGACCGCTCGGGTGAGGATTGGCCAGGTCCGGTCGCCGTCGACCATGGACCGTGCGTCGACGGAGACGTCGGACGTTTGGCCCTCGGCGAGCTTGGTCGCCGCGGCCAGCGGCGTTCCCCGCGTCCACGCCTTCACGATTCGCGGATAACCGGAGTCGGTAAGTGTGCCGGGTCCGAAATCCGTGCCGACGAAAAGGGCATTGGGTCCTGCCCACGACACTTGGCTCTTAGCGTTCGGAAGGAACAAGCCGTTCGCAATGAATGCGGCCTTGGTTAGATCGAACTCGCGTACTTCAACGGCATCGCCGCCGCCGTTCGACAGGCTGACCATACAGTCGACGTAAGCGGGCGACAGACAGGTCGCGCCCTTGAACACCCACTTCTTGTTGTCGGCCTTGCTCATCGCATCGATGTCGAGGAGCGTCCGCCATTGCGGCTGGCCGGAAGCGAAGGCGGCGAGCGGCGACAGCCGCCAGATTCCGCGGGGATGTTGCTCGTCCTGCCAGTAATTGAGCACCTTATCGCCGAGGATCTGGTCGGGCTCCGCGATCTTCTGATTGGTCGAAAGAAGCGCGAGCGCCTTGGAACGATAATCGGCAAAGCCGGGCTGCTTCTCGAGCGCGGCAAGCGTCGCAGCATTCCATGACTTGACCTTGGCAAGGGCGCTCGCCCCGCCGACCTGTTCGAGGTAGAGGTTGGGATCGGCCGGCTCTGCAGCAGAGGCTGCAGTGAGCGCCGTGGCCGCAATTCCGACCACCGCAATAGCACGCGCAACAAGTTTCATTTCGATCCCCTCGGCCTGACCCACTCTGACCCACTGCCGCTATCGCGCCTCGCAATGACAGTCGAGGGCGCTATAGCGAACCGGATGCCTGATACGACGAAGGGCGAATATAGGAGCGGGCACGACCCCCGCACGCTTCGCGACGCGCTCGGCTGCTTCGCCACGGGAGTCACCGTCGTTACCTGCGTCGACGATCAGGGAAGACCGGCGGGACTGACGGTCAACAGCTTCACCTCCGTCTCGCTCGATCCGCCGCTGCTTCTCGTCTGCCTGCACAAGATGGCGGCGAGCACCGGGGCGCTGACAAGCGCCTCCCATTTCGCGATCAACGTGCTTCACACCGGTCAGCAGCCCGCTTCGATCACCTTCTCGACCCGGGTCGAGGACAGGTTCGGGAACACGCCCTGGTCGTGCGGAGAGGCCGGCGCTCCGATCCTCAAGGATTCGCTCTGCATATTCGAATGCGAGCGCTTCGGGCTCTACGACGGCGGCGACCATCATATCCTGGTCGGACAGGTCGTGAAGGCCAGTTTCGACGCTGGTCTCGATCCCCTGCTGTTCTTCCGCGGAAGCTACCGGCGGTTGCACTTCGACTAGCTTGCGCTAGGCAAGCGCCCATGCTGGCACTGGATTTCGTCAAGGCGAACCGCGAGACGGTCGAGCGCGCCATCCGCGACAAGGGCGTGGACCTCGATCTCGACGCTCTGCTCGCCGTCGATTCCGAGGTGCGCTCGGCAAAGACCGAGATC
>DASQYQ010000217.1:0-8709 GCA_035639115.1 Sphingomicrobium sp.
CGCCGGTCGCCCCGCGCGGCGCGGTGGAATAGAGATAGGCGCGGCCTGCACCGCCGCTGGCGAGTATCGTCGCCCGAGCGGTCAGCGTCTCGACCTTCTTCTTCTTTCGATTGTAGGCATAAAGCCCATGCACCGCGCCGCTGGTCGAGAATTGCGTAGCGTGCCGTCCGGTGACGAGATCGATCGCGACCATGTCGGGAACCAGCGTGATGTTCGGATGCTTCGCTGCTGCAGCTTCCAGCGCCTGGCTAATCGCCCACCCGGTGGCGTCCGCGACGTGAACGATTCGCCGGTGGCTGTGGCCGCCCTCGCGGGTCAGGTGGAGCGCGTTGCCCTCCATCGCGAACGGCACCCCGAGATCCATGAGGCGAGCGATTGCATCCGGAGCATGTTCGACGACATGCTCGACGACCCTTCGGTCGTTGAGCCCGGCGCCGGCGATCATGGTGTCGTTGATATGGGCCTCGAAGCTATCGCCCTCCTCAAGCACGGCGGCGATCCCGCCCTGGGCCCTGGCGCTCGCAGTGTCGCCGAGCGCGCCCTTGGCGATCACCATTACCTTGTGCTTCTCCGCGAGATTCAGAGCGGCCGTCAGCCCCGCCGCCCCCGATCCGACGATCAATACGTCGGTGTCGATGCTCACGCGGCTTCCTGTTCCGCCGACGTCAGGCTGAGGAAGACGTCCTCGAGGTCCGGATCGCGCGTGGACACATCGACAATGCCGAGCCCGTCAGCGGTCAAAGCGCTGAGCACCTGCCCCGCGTTCACCTTGTCCTTGCGGTAGGTGATCTCGAGCGTCCGCTCGTCGAGCAAAGCGATATTTTCGAAGCAGCTGTTCGTGGGAACGTGCGCGATGTCGCGGTCGAAGGTGACGACCACCGCCTTCTCCTGCGCTTTGGCGACCAGCTCGCGCGTCGGCTCGTTGGCGATGACTCGGCCGTGATTGATGATCGCGATCCGGTCGCAGAGCTCCTCGGCTTCTTCCAGATAGTGGGTGGTCAGGACGATGGTAACGCCCTTCGAGTGGAGCTTGCGCACATAGTCCCAAAGCTGTCGGCGAAGCTCGACATCGACTCCGGCGGTAGGCTCATCGAGAACGAGGATGGGCGGCGAATGGACCATCGCCTTGGCGACCAGCAGCCGCCGCTTCATCCCGCCCGACAAAGTGCGCGAATAAGCATTAGCCTTGTCGGTCAGGTGCATCGCTGCGAGCAACTCGTCGCTTTGGCGCTCCGACGCCGGAATTCCGTAAAGACCCGCCTGGATCTCGAGCGTCTCGCGCGGGGTGAAGAAGGGATCGAAAATGATCTCCTGCGGAACGACTCCGATCGAACGCTTCGAATTGCGCGGGTGCTCGTCGATGTCGAAGCCCCAGATCGTCACCTTCCCCGCCGACTTCATAACCAGGCCGGCGAGGATGTTGATCAACGTCGACTTGCCCGCGCCGTTCGGCCCCAGCAGCCCGAAGATCTGCCCGCGCGGAACGTCGAAGCTGACCTCGTTGAGCGCGAGCTTGCCGCCGGCGTAGACCTTGCTCAGCTTGTCGATGCGGATCGCGGCTTCATCCATCGCCGCCGCATAGGGTCGCGTGCGCGGCGCGACAAGCAAGCATGGCGAATCTACGGTTCCGGTTGCGGTTACTGGTGAAGGCGAGATTCACTCGTTCCGGCGCTGCTCGCCCGCCCTTTGCACGGATAAGGATAGCCATTGCGATTAAAGGTAAATTGCCCGTGCACCAAACATCTTGAACGCATGGTGAGACGGGCCTTCCATCATTGCTCCTGAAGTTGGGCTGTCCTGCCCGGGGGATTCAGGTGAATTTGAGCAAGTATATCATCGCCGCGGCGATCGCGGCTGCGTCAACCGGCGTCTCCTCGCAAGCCGGAGCAGCGCCCGTGCACGCGCCCACCGACGCTCACGGCAAGGTGCTGATCCTCGTCCCGCTCTCGCTCACGAAGCTTGCGGATCTCGACTTCGGAACGGTGATCCCGTCGCCGATCTCGGGAACGGTCACCATCAATGCGTCGACAGGCGCGCGCGGCCTGACAGGCGGCGTCTTGGACTATCCGAGCGACGTCGGTCATCGGGCTTATTTCGGAACCGCCGGCTCGCCCTCTCAGCTAGTGTTCGTCGCGGTGACTCCTCCGGCTCAATTGACCAGTACGACCAACCCGAGCGATAAGATTCCGGTGCTTGCGCTGACCCTCGACGGCTCGCCCGTGCGGATGATCGACCCGGTCACTCGGACCTTCTTCTTCGGCCTCGGCGGAGTCATCCAGATCAACGCCAACCAGCCCGACGGCACCTACGAATCTACGTTCGACGTCACCGCCATCTACCTCTGACGAGGTTGAATGGCGGCCGGGCGATTGCTACCTCGCCCAAATGCCAGCACAGCCGCCGCCCGAGGTGATCAAAGTGAAAACCGTCCAGGTCGCCTGCGACGGCTCCGGCGAGGTGGCACCGGCGCTCGGTCACCCGCGCGTCTATCTCCGGATCGAGCCGGACACCGGCTTCGTCGAATGCGGTTATTGCGACCGCCGTTTCGTCCTTGAGGGGGGACCGGCGGACCAGCCGGCATGACCGCCGCTGACCCTCGCCAGTTCCTCTACAGGAACCTCGATCCGGATTCAGCGCGGCGTCTCGCCCAGACTCATCTCGCGCCGCACGACGACGGCGAACTTTATCTTCAATATGCGGCAAGCGAGGCATTCGGCTTCGACGACGGCCGACTGAAGACCGCCGATTACCACAGCAGCTCTGGCTTCGGGTTGCGTGCTGTCAGCGGCGAGACGACGGCCTTCGCCCACGCCAACGAAATCAGCGAAGCGGCGATCGAGCGTGCAGCGGCGACGCTCAAGCTGCTGGACCCGCGCATTGCATCGCCGTCGCCGCAGCCGCAGCGGACCAACCAGTCCATGTACGGGGCCGACGATCCGCTCAGCCTCGTCCCGTTCGCCGAAAAGGTAGCGCTCTGCCAGCAGATCGATGCGGCCGCCCGCGCTCGCGATCCGCGGGTCGTGCAGGTCAGCGTCAGCCTGTCGGCGAGCTGGAGCGTCGTCGATATCGTGCGCTCGGGCGGGTTCGTCGCCTCCGACGTCCGGCCCCTGGTGCGCCTCGGCGTCCAGATCGTCGCCGAGCAGAACGGGCGCCGCGAGACCGGCCACCACGGTCTCGGCGGCCGCTATCTCTATGGCAAGCTGTTCGACGAAGCGGAATGGAACCGAGCGATCGACATTGCGCTTGCCCAGGCGCTTACGAATCTCGAATCGGTCGCGGCGCCCGCCGGCGAAATGCAGGTCGTGCTTGGCCCAGGCTGGCCCGGCGTCCTGCTTCACGAAGCAGTAGGTCACGGCCTCGAAGGCGATTTCAACCGCAAGGGCACGTCGGCATTCTCCGGCAGGATCGGCGAGCGCGTCGCCGCTCCGGGTGTCACGGTCGTCGACGACGGCGCCATGGAACAGAGGCGCGGATCGCTCACCATCGACGATGAGGGCACTCCCACCGGACGCACTTGCCTGATCGAGGATGGAATCCTCAAAGGCTACCTTCAGGACCGGCTCAACGCCCGACTGATGGGCATGGAGCCGACCGGCAACGGCCGCCGCGAGAGCTTCGCTCACGCGCCCATGCCGCGAATGACCAACACCTTCATGCTCGCCGGCCGAGACAATCCCGGCGAGCTCGTCGAGCGGGTGAAGGACGGCATCTATGCCAAGAGCTTCGGCGGAGGCCAGGTCGACATCACCAGCGGCAAGTTCGTCTTCTCCTGCACCGAGGCTTACCGCATCCGCGGCGGCAAGATCGCCGAACCGCTGAAGGGCGCGACTTTGATCGGCGACGGGCCGACCGTGCTCACTCGGGTCAAGGGGATCGGCAACGATCTCGAGCTCGACGAAGGCGTCGGCGTCTGCGGCAAGGGCGGGCAGAGCGTTCCGGCGGGCGTTGGCCAGCCGACTTTGCTCGTCGACGGACTCACCGTTGGAGGCACTGCCGCATGAGCGGCGACTGGCGCGCCGACGTCCTCAAATTCTGGTTCGGCCTAAAGCCCCCGCAATGGTGGGACACGGACCCGGAGCTCGATCATAGGATCAAGCAGGATTTCCTAAGGCTCTGGTTCGAGAAGCGTCAGCTGCCGACGGACAGGTTCCTCACCGATCCGCTGACGGCCGTCGCTGCGGTGATCCTGTTCGATCAGTTTCCGCGCAACATGTTTCGTGGCGATGCGCAAGCTTATGCGACCGATCCCCTGGCGCTTGCGATTGCGAAGGGCGCGGTCGAGCGAAAGTTCGACGACGAGCTCGCTCCGGAAGAGCGCAAGTTCCTCTACATGCCCTTTCAGCACAGCGAGACTCTCGACGATCAGAACCGCGCCGTGCTGTTGTTCACGGAGCTCGGCGACGATCATCAGCTAGGCTACGCCAAGCATCATCGAGAGATCATCGAGAAGTTCGGCCGCTTCCCTCACCGGAACTCGATCCTGGGGCGACCGTCCCGACCGGATGAGATCGCGGCCGCTGCGGGCAAGCCCTGGTGACGGACGTCGTCGAAGCCGCTCGCTACAACAGTCGCGTTGAAGCGGACCTCGCTCGACTGTTCCTCGAAAGCGAAGGCGTCGAAGCAGTCCTGTTCGATGCCGAGATCAACCATTTCTACGGCGGGCTCTTCATGCCCGTTCGCCTGATGGTCCTCGACGAGGACCTCGGTCGCGCGAAGCGACTTCTAAGCGAGAAGAGCTAAAGCAAATGCGCGATCGGGCTGGGATCGAAGCCGGCTGCAGCCAATCTTTGATGGACTTCTTTCGCGGAGGCGCCCTCGTCACGATGCGCTAGCGCGCAGGCGAATGCCGATCGGTTCCCGGATCGGCAGAAGGCGAGGAGCTTGCCGCCTTCCGCCTCGCGCCAGGCTTTCTGCATCTCCTCGACGTCGGCCGGACCGATGCCGCGGATGATCGGCACGAAATGATAAGCGATTCCCGCCTTCGCAGCCGCTTCCTCTATGTCTGAAGCGAACGGCTGGCCGTCTTCCTCGCCGTCGGGGCGGTTGTTGACGATGACGGTAACGCCCTGCTCCGCCAGCCCGGCGACCTCATGTGGCGCGATCTGGCCGCTCACCAAGGTGCGATCGTCGAGCTGGCGGATCATTTCTAGCGGCCCCTTTCGCCCTGCTTCGGCGCCGGAGCCGTCGCCGGAGCCGACGGGGCTGGAGCCGCGGCCGGCGGCGTCACGGTCCCGTTGGCGGTCGCCGGAAGCCCGTAATATTCGAGGTAGGGGTTGATGTCTGGATCGTGGCCAGTGAACGCCCGGTACATCTGGCCATAATCGAGCGTATTGCCGCGCGAGAGGACCAGGTCGCGGAAGCGCTGGCCGTTCGCTCGGGTCAGGCCGCCGTGGCTCTCGAACCAGGCGAACGCATCCTGCGCGAGCATGCGCGTCCACGGATAGGCGTAGTAGCCCGCGGCATAGCCGTTGCTCCAGATGTGAAGGAAATAGCTCGAGCGGTATCGCGGCGGCACGTCGGCGGTGTCATATCCGCTGGACGCAAGAGCCTTCGCCTCGAACTGATCCACATCTTGGCGCGGCGCGTCGGCCGGCAGCGAATGCCAGTCGAGGTCGAGTCGTGCGGCTTCGAGCACCTCGCCATTCTCATAGCCCTGGTTGAACACCCGCGAGCGCTTGATCTTGTCGACCAGTTCCTGCGGGATTGGCTGGCCGGTCTGATAATTCACCGCGTAGTGCGACAGGATCTTCGGATCGAGCGCCCAATTCTCGTTGAACTGCGAGGGGAATTCCACGAAGTCGCGAGCGACGCTCGTTCCCGACAGGCTCGGATAGGTCTGAGCGGCGAACATGCCGTGAAGCGCGTGGCCGAATTCGTGGAACATCGTCGTCACGTCGTCCCAGCTGACCAGCATCGGCTGGCCCGGCGCCGGCTTGGTGAAGTTCTGGACGTTGAACACGACCGGCTTGGTGCCGCGCAGGTACGACTGGTTGACGAGATTGCTCATCCACGCCCCGCCCTGCTTGTTGTCGCGCTTCCACGGGTCGACCATGAAGATCGCCAGTTCCTTCCCGTCCTGGTCGAAGACGTCGAACGCCCGCATGTCGGGGCTCCAGGTCGGGATGTCCTTGCGCTCCTTGAACGTCAGTCCGTAGAGCTGGTTGGCGGCGTAGAAGACGCCGTCGATCAGCACCTTGTTGTACTCGAAGTAAGGCTTCAGCTCGTCCTGGTTGAGGTCGTAGCGCTGCTTGCGGATCTGCTCGGCATAATAGTTCCAGTCGGCAGCGGTCGGCTGGTAGTTCGCGCCCTGCGCTTTCGCGAGCGCGACGATGTCCGACCACTCCTGCTTCTCCTTCGCTGCGGTCGGCGCCGCGAGGCGATCGAGGAAGCCGATGGCGGTCGCGCGGTCCTTCGCCATCTGGTCGTAGAGCGCGTAATCCGCATAGTTCGTATAGCCGAGGAGCGCCGCCTTCTTGGCGCGCAGCTGGGCGATCTCGTTGATGATGTTGCGCGTGTCGTTGGAATCGCCGTGCTCGGCGCGATTGAGGCTCGCGTCCATCAACTGCTGGCGAGTCGCATGGTTGGTCAGCGACGAAAGCGCCGGCTGCTGGGTCGTGTTCTGAAGCGGAATGACGTAGCCCGACATCTTTCGGTCTTTCGCGCCCTGCTGGGCCGCCGCGAGCTGCTCGGCCGGGAGGCCGGCGAGAGCCGCCGGGTCGTCGACGTGGAGCGCACCCGCCTTGCCCGCTGCAAGCAGCTTCTGCCCGAATTCGGTCTGCAGCGAGCTGAGCCGCTCATTGAGGGCCTTCAGCTCGGCCTGCTTGGCCGGGGGAAGCTCGGCGCCGGCATGGACGAACTGCTTGTAATAGACGTCGAGCAGCTTCGCCTGCTCAGGATCGAGGTTCAGGCTCGCCTGATTGTCGTGCAGCGTCTTGAAGCGCTGGAACAGCTTCTGGTTGAGGTAGATGAAGTCGTTGTGGGCGGCGAACAGCGGCGCCGTCTTGGTGTCCGTCGCCTGAAGCGTATCGTTCGTATTGGCGCCGTTGACAGCGTTGAAGGCAAGTCCCGCGCGCTCGAGCAATGCTCCGGAGCGCTCCATCGCAACGACGGTGTTGGCGAAGTTCGGGGGAGCCGGGTTGTTGGCGATCGAAAGCACCTCGCGCTTCTGCTGCGCCATTCCGGCGAGGAGCGCGGGGAGATAATCGCTGTCCTTGATCCGCGAGAAGTCAGGCGTCTGAAGCGGCAGCGTGCTCGGCTTCGCGAACGGATTGGAAGCGGGCAGGGTCGCCGAAGCGGCGGAGTGCGATTTTGCCGGTGCAGCAAGAACGGGTGCGGCTGTCGCAGCAATTGCCACTGCAGCGGACGCGAGCAAAAGGTTACGGATCATATTTCTCCCCGGAATTCAATCACTTGTCGCCATAAGTTTATCGCCTTGCCGGAGACTGAACGAGTCAGACGGCGGCGGCGACTGCAGCGATCATTGCGTCCCCATAGCGTTCTAGCTTGGTTCGGCCAACGCCGTTCACTTTTGCCAGCTGCGCAAGGCTGGTCGGACGCTTGGCGGCGATCTCGCGAAGCGTCGAATCGTGGAAGATCACATAAGCGGGAACATTGGCCTCGGCTGCAAGAGCGCGCCGTGCTTCACGAAGCGCATCGAACAAAGGATCGGCGGGTCCAGTTTCGCCGCTCCTCGAGCGCCTCCTCTTCGGCGGGACGGCGATCACCAGCTCCTCTTCACCCTTGAGGATCGGGCGAGCCCAAGGCCCGAACGAGAGTCCGCCGTAAGCGTCGGCGCGAAGGGCATCGCGAGCGATCAGAGCGCGTGCCACTGGCTGAACCAGGGCAAGCTCGTCTTCGGACGCAATCCCGAACACGGACAGCCGGTGATGCCCAAAGCTGCGGACCTTGTCCGTCTCCTTACCGGCGAGAACGTCGGCCAGATGTGCAACTCCGAAGCGCATTTCGGTTCGGAAGGCGGTCGACAGCAACTTGCGGGCGACTTCCGTCGCATCGATCGTCGCCGGCGGATCAAGGCAATTGTCGCAATTGCCGCACTCTTGCGGTGGGTCTTCCCCGAAATGCCGCAATAGAATTGCCCGCCGGCACAGCGGAGTCTCGACCAGCGCCGCGAGCGCATTCAGCCGATCACGCTCCATTGGCCGGCGCTGCGGCTCGACCTCCTGCTCGATTCGTTGCCTTGCTCGAGCGAAATCCTGGGCCGACCAAAACAGCCACGCTTCCGCCGGCTCGCCGTCGCGCCCGGCGCGCCCGGTCTCCTGGTAATAAGCTTCGATGCTCTTCGGGATCGCCGAATGCGCGACAAGCCGCACGTCTGGCTTGTCGATGCCCATTCCGAAGGCCACCGTCGCGGCGATCACCATGTCCTCGGAATTGACGAACGCCGACTGATTGCGCGCTCGAACCTGCGGCTCGAGCCCGGCGTGATAGGGCAGGGCCGGACGGCCCTCGCGGGCGATCTGCTCGGCGATCTTCTCCGCCTTGTCGCGGCTCGGTGCATAGACGATCGCCGAGCCCGGCTCCCTCGCCAGAAGATCGCGCAATTGCCGACCGGCCTGCTCGCGAGGCCGAACGTGATAGCGGATGTTCGGCCGGT
This sequence comes from Sphingomicrobium sp., assembly GCA_035639115.1. GTDB lineage: Bacteria > Pseudomonadota > Alphaproteobacteria > Sphingomonadales > Sphingomonadaceae > Sphingomicrobium. The sequence continues at coordinate 8,615 of DASQYQ010000217.1, forward strand.
CGAAGCCGGCGACGAGCAAGCCGTCTTCGGGAATTCCGAGCTGGGCCAGAATGTCGGCGCGGGTGCGGTGGTCGGCCGTCGCCGTGAGCGCAAGT
>DASQYQ010000218.1:0-2474 GCA_035639115.1 Sphingomicrobium sp.
GCGGCGAACTGTCTTACGAATCAGTTATTTGGCGAGATTCCAGCCATCAGCATGAGGGGGCTGAGATATGGTTCTTGTGTAAGCCTCCGCCGGGTACCGCCTTCCGAGGATAGGTCGCGCGTGAAATGCTTTGTCCATTAATTTGCAAATTAATGAGCAAACATGAGCACGGTGACGGTGCTGTCTGGTCCGGAACGGCGGCGGCGGTGGACCTCGACTGAGAAGGCACGGATTGTCGAAGAGAGCTTGGCACCTGAGGCGAGCGTGGCCGAGGTTGCGCGCCGGCACGATATTCACCCCAACCTGCTTCACCTTTGGCGGCGGCAGGCGCGCACAGGGAATCTGGCGCTGATACGCGCGGACGATGCACCAGCCAGCGAAGTGGAGTTTGCCGCGGTTGCGGTGACGCCGGAGGAGCGGATCTCCGCGGCGCCGTCGAGCCTGATCGAGATGGAGTTTGCGGACGGGACACGGCTTCGGATCACTGGTTCGGTGGAGGCGGCGACGGTGTCGGCGCTGATGAAGGTGCTGGCGCAGAACAGGCGGCGGCGATGATACCCGTTCCGACCGGCGTGCGAGTATGGCTGGCCACCGGGCACACCGATATGAGGAAGGGGTTTGCGACCCTGGCCTTGCAGGTTCAGGAGGTGCTGCGACACGATCCTTTGAGCGGCCATCTGTTCTGCTTCCGAGGGCGCCGCGGCAACCTGTTGAAGGTGATCTGGCATGACGGCCAGGGCGCGTGTCTGTTCACCAAGCGCTTGGAGCGGGGCCGTTTCTTGTGGCCGAGTCCGGCCGATGGAGTAGTGACGATCTCGTCGGCGCAACTCGGCTATCTTTTGTCCGGCATTGATTGGCGCAATCCGCAGGAGACGTGGCGACCGACGTCGGTGGGATGAGGTTTTGCTTTGCGATTGCTGACGAATATGATTCTGTCGTTGCGTGACATCGTCATTTGAATCGCTGCCAACCGATCTTGCCGCTGCTCATTCAATGCTTCTTGCCGAGCGCACTGCCCGTCTTGAGGCGGAAGCCAAGCTCGCCAATGCCCGTGCGGAAGCTGCACTGATTGCCTATTACAAGCTCGAGATCGAGAAGCTGAAGCGGCAGCTTTACGGCACTCGCTCGGAGCGCAAGACGCGGCTGTTGGAGCAGATGGAGCTTCAGCTTGAAGAGCTGGAGGCGACGGCGACCGAGGATGAGCTGGCGGCCGAGAAGGCGGCGTCCCGGACCCAGACCGTACGATCGTTCCAGCGCAAGCGGCCGGCTCGTAAGCCGTTCCCTGATCATTTGCCGCGCGAGCGCATCGTGATCCCGGCGCCGGAAAGCTGCCCGTGCTGCGGTTCGCCGAAGTTGTCGAAGCTGGGCGAAGACATCACCGAGACGCTGGAGGTGATCCCGCGGCAGTGGAAGGTGATCCAGACGGTGCGCGAGAAGTTCTCGTGCCGGGACTGCGAGACGATCACGCAGCCGCCGGCACCGTTCCACGTGACGCCCCGTGGCTTTGCCGGACCGAACCTTTTGGCCATGATCCTGTTCGAGAAGTTTGGTCAACACCAGCCGCTGAACCGGCAGAGCGAACGCTACCGGCGGGAGGGAATTGACCTGAGCGTATCGACGCTGGCGGACCAGGTCGGCGCCTGTACGATGGTCCTGCAACCGCTTCATGCGCTAATCGAGCGCCATGTGCTCTCCGCCGAGCGGCTGCACGGCGACGACACCACGGTGCCGATCCTGGCCAAGGGCCAGACGGTCAAGGGGCATATCTGGGTCTATGTCCGCGACGACCGGCCGTTTGGCGGGCGGGCGCCGCTGGCGGCGCTCTATTATGCCTCTCGCGATCGTCGGCACGAGCATCCCGCGCGGCATCTGCAAAACTTCAGCGGCATCCTGCAGGCCGACGCCTATAGCGGATACAACGAGCTTTACGAGCCGTCGCGCGCTCCGGGGCCGATCACGTCGGCACTGTGTTGGGCCCATGCCAGGAGGCAGTTCCTTGAGCTTGCCGATATTGCTGCGAACGCCCGATGGCGCAAAGGCGCGGCGGCGATCTCGCCGGTGGCGCTGGAAGCGGTCAAACGCATTGACGCGCTGTTCGACATCGAGCGCGGCATTAATGGCCTTGCCGCCGATGAGCGTCTGCGCGTCCGACAAAAGGACAGCGTGCCCCTTGTGAAGGCTTTGGAAGTGTGGCTGCGCGAGGAGCGATCGCGCCTGTCGCGCGCGGCATCCGTTGCACAGCCAATCGATTACATGCTCAGGCGCTGGGATGACTTTGCGCGCTTTCTCGAGGACGGGCGTATCTGCCTGACCAACAATGCCGCCGAACGCGCGCTGAGGGGATTTGCATTGGGGAGAAAATCGTGGCTGTTCGCCGGCTCCGAACGCGGCGCCGACCGCGCCGCCGTCATGGCCACGCTGATCATGACGGCGAAGCTCAACGACATCGACCCGCAAGCCTGGCTCGCCGACGT
>DASQYQ010000219.1:0-11741 GCA_035639115.1 Sphingomicrobium sp.
GCGGCCTCTGGCGGCGGCCTGACCGAGGAGCCAGGCCGTCCCTGAAGGTGAGTCGGCCTTCATCCGGTGATGCGTCTCGGCAATCTCGATGTCCCATTGGGGTCCCAGCAGATGAGCCGCGCGCTCGACCAGCTGCGCCAAGACGGCGATTCCGAGCGACGTGTTCGGCGCTCTCAGAACCGCTATCTGCTTAGCTGCGTTCGCAATCCGCTCGTCGGCGCTGTCATCCAGGCCGGTTGTTCCGATCAGGATCGGAATGCCGCCGGAGATCGCGCGGTCGAGGCTCGCTTGTAGAGCGTGCGGTGCGGAGAAGTCGACCAGCACGTCGCCATGATCCTCATCGATTGCGAAGCGGCTGTCCTCCGAGACGGCCATGGCAATGGCCTTCCCCATGCGTCCGTTCGGCGCGAAAAGGCTGATGCGGATCGGCTGGTCGGCGGTGCGCATGCTCCGGTCATGGCGAAAGGAGGAGCGCCGCGCAACGGCGGCGCTCCGTCCAGATCAATGCGACCAGACCATTTCCTGAAGCAGCATATCGGAGCCGAGGTGCCGATAGCTGGCGCGCTGACCGCTCTGCGCGGCAGCGTCGCGCGTCGTTTGTGCCAGGAATGCGTTCGCTTCCTTCTCGCGCTGGATGTCCTCGGCGGGTGTCGTCACGTGATCGAAGATTGTCACTAGATAGAGGTCGGGCTCGCCCTGCCGCTTGTTGACGTTCGCCAGGATGTAATAGCCTTTGATCCAGCCCTTCGACTTCTGGAACTCCATGTTTTTGCGGTACTGACTGGCCAGGAAGTCCGCATATTGCGGCATATGGCCGTCATCGATGGTGACTGCGCCGACATCCCAGAAATCGCCGCTTTTAATCGGAAGCTCCTGAGCTGCGGACGGAACGGACCACGCCAGTGCTGCGGCGCCCAGCGCGCCAATGATCAGTTTTTTCATGCCCTTGCACCCCCTTTTTTGACGGGAGCCCCGGTGCTCCCGTCCGGAAGGAAACGCCGTCGCCTACGGTCCGCCGACACGCAGCGGCGTCGTTTCGGCGCGGCTTGGAGCACTTACTGCTGTTCAAGACAACTTAACGATGGACAGGCGTTCCTGAAGCGCCAGCGCGGCCGCGGGAGCGCGAATTTTCGCTCCGTTGATCATGAAGATGTAAGCGTCGCGGCCGCCTTTCCGTGTCTTGCGTGCGCGCTCGGCGAATAGGTCGAGCGCAGCGTCGCCGTATCCGGTCTCGATTTCCTCATTCATCCGCTGGAGCCGCGCGTACGTAAAATCTGCCGTGTCAGCCTCGATGCAGGGATATTCATCGGAATCCTCAAACACGATTGCGATGTTGCGCGCCCGGCAAAGGTCAAAGAACTTCTCGTCGTTGAAGCTGTCGTGACGCGGTTCGATCGCGTGGCGGATAGTAATGCCGTCGACCTTCTCCGGCAGGAGATCGATGAACGCGGCAATGTCGTCGCGGTCGAACTTCCGCCGCGAAGCGAACTGCCAGAGCATCGGGCCCAGCTTGGAACCGAGGGCAGTGAAGCCTTGCGCGAAGAAGCCGCTCAGACCTTCGCCCACCTCGGCGAGCTTCGATTTCATTACGCAGAAGCGAGAGCCTTTGACCGCGAACTGGAATCCATCCGGCGCGACCTTCTCCCAGCTTTCCCAGCTCTTCGGCTTCTGGCGCCCATAGAAGGTCGCGTTGATCTCGATCGCGGTCAGAGCGCTCGAGGCATATTCCAGCTCTTTTGATTGCGGCAGCTTGTCCGGATAGAAGACGCCGCGCCACGGCGGATAGGTCCAGCCGCCGATGCCGATGCGGATTTTCCCTTCGCTCATCGCAGCGGCGCTTTATGCTGAGGCGATGGACATCCGCAACATCGTGATCCTGACCGGTGCCGGCATATCGGCCGAAAGCGGACTTTCAACATTCCGCGGACCTGACGGACTCTGGGAGGGGCATCGCGTCGAGGATGTCTGCACGCCGGAGGCGTTCGCCCGCGACCCGGAGCTGGTCCACACCTTTTACGACGCTCGGCGAGCCAAGCTTGACGAGGTTGAGCCGAATGCCGCGCATCGGGCGCTCGCTCACCTGGATCAGCAGTGGCCTGGCGAGCTGCTGCTCGTAACGCAGAATGTCGACGATCTCCACGAGCGCGCCGGGTCTACGCGGCTGCTCCACATGCACGGCGAGAACAAGAAGGGCTGGTGTCTTGCGTGCGGCGAGCGGAGCTCCTGGCAAGGGCCGATGGGGATATCAGCTGCGTGCCCCAACTGCGGTGAAATCGGCTTGATGCGGCCGGACATCGTCTGGTTCGGTGAGATGCCATACGAGATGGATCGCATCGAAGAGGCGCTGCGAAATTGCGACCTGTTCGTTTCGATTGGGACGTCGGGGGCTGTCTATCCGGCCGCCGGCTACGTCCAGACTGCTCGCCACCGCGGTGCGCGGGCGCTCGAAATGAACCTCGAGCCAAGCCTCGGCAGCCTGTTCTTCAACGAGAGCCGCGTCGGGCCAGCGAGCGAGCTGGTGCCTCAGTGGGTGGATGAGGTGTTGGTGGCTTCCTAGTCGGCCCACTCCAATCCGATTTCGCGAAAAAGTGAAGGGTCCTCGCTCCACTTCGGTTCGACCTTCACATGGAGGAACAGGTGCACCGGACGGCCGAGGTGCTGAGTGATCTCGGCACGCGCGGCTGCGCCGATGCTCTTGAGCCGGCGTCCGCCCTTGCCGATGACGATCGCCTTCTGGCTGTCGCGCTCGACGATGATCTGCTGGTTGATCACGGTGGACCCGTCCGCGCGGTCTTCCCAGGTCTCGGTTTCGACCACCGTCGCGTAGGGCAGTTCCTGATGGAGCTGATTGACGATCTGCTCGCGAGTCAGCTCGGCGGCGATCATGCGATCGGTCGCGTCCGAGACCTCGTCTTCCGGATAAAGCCAGGGTCCTACTGGCATTGCGTCGGCGAGGGCCAACCTCAGGTCGGTTACGCCATCTCCCTGAATGGCGCTGATCATGAAGACCTTGTCTGGGTTTAGACGCTCCGTCAGCCCGGCGGAGAGGGTGAGTAGCGTCTCTTTCTTTACCAGATCGATCTTGTTGAGCGCGAGGAACAACCGGCGCTCACGCTTCTGGAGACCTTCCAAAACCTCGTCCCTGATGCGCTCGCACGAATCGATCACAAGCAGGATCAGGTCGGCGTCCTGAGCACCGCTCCAGGCCGCCGCGACCATCGCACGGTCGAGTCGGCGGCGCGGCTCGAAGATCCCCGGCGTGTCGACTAGGAGGATCTGCGATTGATCCTGTATTGCAATGCCCATCAGGCGCGCGCGCGTGGTCTGTGCCTTCGGGCTGACGATGGCGACCTTCTGGCCGACGAGCGCATTCACGAGGGTCGATTTGCCGGCGTTCGGAGCGCCAATCACGGCTACGAATCCGGCGCGCGTCTTGGTCATTGGAGCCTGGCCAGAAGCGCCTCGGCGGCGTCGGTCTCGGCTTCCTGCTTGCTTGTGCCCTCGGCTGTCGCTTCCCCGAGCCCCTGAACTGAAACGCGGATGGTGAACTTGGGTGCGTGATGAGCGCCAGTGCGGCCGACGACTTCGTAGACAGGCGGCTTGCACTCGCGTGCAGCAGCGAGCTCCTGAAGCGCGGACTTGGGATGCTTGGGCGCCTTGCGCTGCTCAGCGAGATGCGGCTCCCAGACGCGGGCGATGAAACGTTCGGCAGCATCAAGACCGCCATCGATGACGAGGGCGCCGATCAGCGCCTCGACGACGTCGCCGACGACATTCTCGCTTTGGCTCGCACCGTCTTCACGCGCTTGCTTGCCGAGGTGGACGAGCGACGGGACACCGAGCTCCCTGCCGATTTCAGCGCACGTCTCGCGCGCGACGAGCACGTTGTAGCGGCGTGAGAGGTAGCCTTCCGGCTCGTTGGCGTAGCGATCGTAAAGCGCGCGCGCGATGACATGTCCGAGCACCCTGTCGCCAAGGAATTCAAGCCGCTCGTAATTGTCGCTTCCGATGCTCGCGTGCGTCAGCGCGAGCTGGAACAGACGAATGTTCTTTGGCTCGTGCCCGAGCTTCTCGCGGACAAACGGCGCGACGTCAGCCTTCATTCGCGTCTCCAGTGTAGCCATTTCCGATGCGTTCTACGCGCAGCGCCGTGAACCAGGTCCACGGCTTCAGGTAGGACGAACTTCCGTCGGTAGACCAGAAGGTGACCAGCGCGCGGCCGATGACATGGTCTACCGGCAGCAAGCCGACGCCGCCTTCGAGCGGCGGGAAGCGGCTGTCGAGGCTGTCGTCGCGATTGTCTCCCATCAGGAAGATGTGGCCGGCGGGGACGCGGATCGGCCCGAAGTCGTCCGCCGGGCCGTGTTCGACCTGATCGAGCGTTGTGTAGGACCGCCCCCCGGGCAAGGTCTCTAGATAGGCGTGGTAAAGGCACAACTCGCGCCGCGACCGAACCTGCGTGATCGGAACTGCAGGAGGCACGACCTTGCAGGGGCTGTTCGCGCTCATTGGCATTTCGAACGGCGGCAGCTTGCGGCGAGCCACCGGGTTGCCGTTGAGGATCAGCTGCCCGCCCGACATCGCTACAGTGTCGCCGGGCAAGGCAATCACGCGTTTGATCAGATCGGCGTTCTCGACCGGGTGCCGGAAGACCACCACATCGCCGCGGTTCGGCAGCCGCTCGCCGAGCTGTCCGCCGAACGACGGGAACTCGAACGGAAAGCTGAAGCGCGAATAGCCGTACGGCCATTTTGCGACGACCAGATAGTCGCCGATGTATAACGTCGGCAGCATCGAGCCGGATGGGATGTTGAATGGCTGGAACACGAAGCTCCTCAGCGCCCAGGTCAGAATGACAAGGCCGAGGAAGAAGCGTGCGAGGCTCGACGCGCTCTCTGGCTTTTCCTGCTTGGCCGTGCGGCGGGACGAAATGGAGCGCATCCGCCGGGGTGTTCGGCGACCATTGCCTGCAGGTCAAGCCGGGGTGGCATTTGCTGGTCACGCCATTATGTGCCCGCCATGGCCGAACCACAGCAGAAGTCGCTCAAGGAACTCTTCACTTCCGAGCCCGACCGGCTGAGCCGACTGACCTTCGAAGTCGCCGGCATCTACTTCGACTGGTCGAAAACTCATCTCGACCGCGCATCCGTCGAGCAGTCGCTCGAACGTGGGAAGCGGATGAGATTCGACGCGGCGCGAGACTCACTCTTTAGCGGTGATATCGTCAATCTTAGCGAAGCGCGCCCAGCCACCCATATCGCAGAGCGCGGCAGCGGCGCGCCTGACGATGTCGACCTCGCCACTGCCCGACGTCGGCGGACGCGTGCGCTCGTCGACGCGATAGAAGCGGGCGCGTTCGGCCCGGTCACGGGAATTCTGCATATCGGGATCGGAGGATCCGTTCTTGGGCCGGCGTTGCTGGTGGATGCGCTCGGGCGGCGGTCTTCCGACATGACCGTGCGTTTCCTCTCGAACATCGACGGCGCTGCATTCGACGATGCAGTCAGGTCGCTGGACCCGGCCACGACCCTAGTTGTTGCTGTCTCAAAGACATTTACGACCCTCGAAACGCTCTTGAACCTCGAGGCAGCCCGGTCGTGGCTCCGTGAAGCCGGCGTGCCGGACCCTGATGGTCGGGTGATCGCGGTGACCGCCAATCCCGAAGCGGCTGTCGACCAGGGGATCGACGAAAGCCGCATCCTCCAGTTCGGGGAAGGGGTCGGCGGCCGCTACTCGCTGTGGAGCTCTGTCGGTCTCAGCGCGGCTATCGCGCTCGGGTGGGACGCATTCGAAGCGCTTCTCGAAGGCGGCGCGGAGATGGACCGCCATTTCCGCTTCGCCGATCCGGCCGTGAATATCCCTCTGATCGCAGCGTTCGCGGACCGGCTCTACGTCGAGGATCGCGGGTGCCAGACGCGCGGCGTCTTCGCCTATGACGAGCGCCTCCGGCATCTCCCCTTCTACCTTCAGCAGTTGGAGATGGAGTCGAACGGCAAGTCGGTGACCAAGGACGGGAAGCCGTCTCCGAATCCGACAGCGCCGGTCACCTGGGGCGGGACCGGCACGGACGCGCAGCACGCGGTCTTCCAGCTTTTGCATCAGGGCACGGTTCCGGTGCCGGTCGAGTTCATCGCCGTGAGTGAGGCGGACGACGACCAGCCGCCCGAACATCATCGCCTGCTGCTGCTCAATGCCTTCGCCCAGGCTTCGGCGCTGATGGAAGGGCGGCTGAGCGATGACCCGCAGCGCAGCTATTCCGGCAACCGGCCCAGCGCCACCATCCTGCTCGAGCGGCTCGATCCGCGCACCCTCGGAGCGCTGATCGCTTTCTATGAGCACCGAACGTTCGCCAATGCAGTGCTGCTCGGCATCAACCCGTTCGACCAGTTCGGCGTCGAACTCGGTAAGGAGATTGCGAAGCAGTTGGCGCAAGGGACTGACGAGGGAAACCTCGATGCTTCGACCCGCGCGTTGGTCGAGAGGGCAGGAGTTTAATGGCCGACTTCGACCTTTTCGTAATCGGCGCTGGCTCCGGTGGGGTCCGCGCTTCGCGCGTGGCTGCAGCTTATGGCGCACGCGTCGCAATCGCCGAGGAGTACAAGGTCGGCGGTACCTGCGTCATTCGAGGCTGCGTGCCGAAGAAGCTGCTCGTCTACGGCGCCCATTTCGCCGAGGACCTCGACGACGCCGCGATGTTCGGGTGGGACGTGCCGACCAAGACCTTCAACTGGCCGGTGCTGCGCGACAATGTGCTCGCCGAAGTATCGCGGCTCGAGGCCGCCTACACAGACACGCTGACGAACCACGAAGTCACCATCTTCCACGAACGGGCCACGCTGACCGGCCCGAATTCGGTCAAGCTTGCAAGCGGCAGGGAAGTGACTTCCGAAAAGATCCTGATCGCGACGGGCGCTCGCCCGGTGATGCCTGAGATCGAGGGAATCGAACATGCGATCAGCTCGAACGAGGTATTCCACCTGGAAGAGCTGCCGAAGCGGATCGTGATCGTGGGCGGCGGCTACATCGCGAATGAATTTGCGGGCATCTTCCAGGAGTTCGGAACGCATGTGACCCTGGTCAACCGAACCGATACGCTGCTTCGCCATTACGACCAGCAGATCGTCGACCGACTGATCCAGATCTCGGTGCGAAAGGGCATCGATTTCCAGTTCAACGCCCTGATCGATCGCGTCGAGCGCCATGACGATGGGTCGCTCCGCGTGAAGATGACCGGGTGCGACGATTTCGAGGCGGACCAGCTCCTGTTCGCGACGGGGCGCAAGCCAAGCATCGAAGGGCTGGGTCTGAAAGAGGCCGGCGTCGAGTTTGGCGAGAACTGTCAAATCAAGGTCGACGCGGACAATCGCACGTCAGTGCCGTCGATCTTCGCGGTCGGGGACGTGACGGATCGAGTGCAGCTGACGCCGGTAGCCATTCGCGAGGGGCAGGCTTTTGCGGACACGTTCTTCGGCAATAAGCCTCATCGGGTGGATTATGGCTGCATTCCCTCGGCCGTGTTCAGCCATCCGCCGCTTGCCGGTGTCGGCATGACCGAAGGCGAGGCGCGCAATAGGCTAGGCACAGTCAAGACCTATACGTCAGACTTCCGCGCGATGAAGAATGTGCTCGCGGGTCGCAACGAGCGGTCGCTCTACAAGCTGGTGGTGGATGGCGAGACCGACGAGATCGTGGGAATCCACATGATCGGACCCGATGCTCCGGAAATTCTCCAGGCGGCTGCCATCGCCGTGAAAGCGAAGCTCAAGAAGGCCGATTTCGACGACACGGTCGCGCTCCATCCCACGATGGCCGAAGAACTCGTGCTGATGCGCTGAGCACAGACGCGACATGGGACTCGATCCGCGCTGCAAGGAGAGCTTCGACCGCCAGGGGCTGATGACCCTGTTCGGCGCGGAGCTGGTGGAGGCGGCGGACGGCCGGGCCGTGATCGAAGTCCCGTATCGCGAGGAGCTGACGCAGCAGCACGGCTACTTCCATGGCGGCGTCGTCACGTCGATCGCCGACACCGCATGCGGCTATGCGGCTTACACGACCATGCCTCCGGACTCGTCGGTCCTGACTGTGGAATTCAAGATCAACCTCATGAACCCGGCGACCGGCGACCGGCTCCGCGCCGAGGCCAAAGTACATAAGGCGGGCCGAACCCTCGTGGTTGTCGGAGCGACCGTGACGGTGATGCGCGGGGACAAGGCGGTCCCGTGCGGTGAGATGCTGGGGACTTTCATCGTCCTTCGCGACACGAGCGACGTCGAGCAGCGCGTCCACACCTGAAGGTCGGCCACTGGACGCCGCCAAGGCGTCCATCTAGTCCGATGCGCTAATCAGCGGGTGGGACTTTGATGGAATTCGATGCGGTCGTGATCGGGGCGGGGCACAACGGCCTTACCTGCGCATATTATCTCGCGAAAAAGGGCATGAAGGTCGCCGTTCTAGAGAGGGCAGCGAACGTCGGCGGCGCTGCCGTGACCGACGAGTTCCTGCCGGGCTTCAGGAACTCGGCAGCCAGCTACACCGTCAGCCTGCTCCAGCCGAAGGTTATCCGGGACATGCAACTGGAGCGGCATGGGCTAAAGGTCGTGCTCCGCAAGACCGATAACTTCCTTCCAGGCGACGGCGATTACCTGCTTGCCGGGCGGGGTGGGCTGACCCGCAAGGAGATCACGCGGCACCACAAGGCCGATGGCGAAGCCTACGACGGCTACGTCGCCGAGCTCGAGACCGTGGTTCGGCTGCTCAAGAAGTGGCTGCTTCGGGCGCCGCCGAACGTCGGCCGGAAAGTCAGCGCAATACCGAAGCTCCTCAGCCTCGGCCGCGACATGGCAGGCCTATCACTCGCAGAGACGCGGATCGTCCACGACTTCGCCGTCCGGAGCGCCTCAGAGATCCTCGATCGCCATTTCGAGGCCGACCTTGCCAAGGCACTGTTCGGTTTCGACGGCGTCGTCGGGAATTTCGCATCGCCGCAGTCGGCGGGCACCGCTTACGTTCTCCTCCATCACCTCTTCGGCGAAGCAGCCGGCGTTCCAGGCGCGTGGGGACACGCGATCGGAGGCATGGGATCGATCACGCAGGCGATGGCGCGTGCGTGCCGCGAGGCCGGCGTCGACATCATTCTCAACACGCCGGTCGAAGAGCTGATCGTAGCGAATGGTCGCGCTTCGGGAGTCGTTGCCGGTGGCAAAGCTTATCAGGCGAAAACGGTTGTCGCCGGGGTCAATCCCAGGCTGCTCTTCGACCGGCTGGTCCCACGCGGTGCCGTGGAGGACGACGTCGCCGCCCGTATGCACGGCTGGAAGTGCGAGAGTGCGACCTTCCGGATGAACGTGGCGCTTTCTGAGTTGCCCAAATTCACCGTGCTACCGAAGAAGGGCAATCACCTGACAGCGGGCATCATCATGGCTCCCAGTCTCGATTATATGCACCAGGCTTGGCTCGATGCCGCAGTGAACGGCTGGGCCAAGCAGCCGATCATCGAGATGCTGATCCCTTCGACGCTCGACCCGAGCCTGGCACCGAAAGGCAAGCATGTCGCGAGCCTGTTCTGCCAGCATTTCCGCTATGACCTCGGTCCCGGGCGCAGCTGGGACAAGGAGCGCGAAGCGGCCGCTGATCAGATCATCGCCACCGTCGATGCGCATGCCCCGGGCTTCGCCAAGTCGGTGCTCGGGCGTCAGATCCATTCACCGCTCGACCTTGAGCGCCGCTTCGGCCTGATCGGTGGCGACATCTTCCACGGCAAGATGGGCCTCGACCAGCTCTTCAGCGCTCGGCCGATGATCGGCGCGGCGGATTACCGAATGCCGCTCAAGGGCCTCTATCTGTGTGGTTCCGGAGCGCATCCGGGCGGCGGAGTGACCGGTGCTCCGGGCCACAACGCCGCTCATGCAGTCCTTTCCGACCGCCGGTTGTGGGGGCGCCGCCATTGAAGCCGCTCGAAGGCATCAAGGTCCTGGATCTCAGCCGAGTGCTCGCGGGACCCTGGTGCACACAATTGCTCGCCGACCTCGGTGCGGAAGTCACCAAGATCGAGCGACCGGGGCACGGCGATGACACGCGTCATTGGGGGCCACCGTGGCACGGCGAAAGGGAAGGACGCGTCGCCGCCTACTTCGTCAGCTGTAACCGCGGAAAGAAATCGGCAGCAATCGACTTCGCTCAGCCTGAAGGCTCGGCATTGGTCCGCAAACTCGCCGAGAAGGCCGACGTCGTCATCGAAAACTTCAAGGTCGGCGGCCTCGAGAAGTTCGGCCTCGATGCGAAATCGCTCAGGACAGCCGATCCGCGGCTGGTCTACGCTTCCATCACGGGCTTTGGACAGGACGGGCCTTATGCCGATCGCGCCGGTTACGATTACATCATCCAGGGGATGGGCGGGCTGATGAGCATCACCGGCCTGCCGGACGGCGTACCTGGCGGCGGGCCGATGCGCGTCGGCGTCGCGGTCGTGGATCTTTTCACCGGACTCTACACCTGCGTCGCGATCGTCTCGGCGCTCTATGCTCGCGAGAAGAGCGGAGAGGGCTCGACGATCGACATGGCTCTGTTCGACTCGCAACTAGCGATGCTCGCCAACCAGGCCTCGAACGCGCTGATCTCGGGCAAGGACCCTCCGCGTCAGGGCAATACGCACCCGAACATCGTCCCGTATCAGCCCTTCGAGGCAGCCGATCAGCCGATCATCATCGCGGTCGGGAATGAGCGTCAGTTCGCGCGCCTGGCGGAGATGTGCGGCCATCCCGAGTGGACCAGCGATGAGCGTTTCGCGTCCAACGGCGCCCGCGTAGCGCACCGCGAGGAGATGGTAAGGCTCGTAGCGGACTCGATCCGGTTGAGACCGGCGGCGGTGTGGCTCGATCAACTTGAGGCTGCTGGTATTCCGGGGGGGCCAATCAATCGGATCAGCCAGGCTCTGGAGGACGTCCAGGCGCAGCACCGGCAGATGATCCGGACGGTTGCAGGCACGCCTCTCGTGGGCTCGCCCGTCCGGCTCGACGGAAATCGAGCCGACTCCGACCTCCCTCCGCCCGCGCTCGGCGAGCATACTGAAGAAGTGCTGGCGTCGCTCGGAGTCGCGCCGGCAGACACCGCGCGGCTTAAGTCCGAAGGCGTGATCGCTTGACTAGTTAGCGGCTCCGCCCTTGCTCGCGCTCTGGACGAGCAGGTCGAGCTGCTTCTGGCATCCGTTCTGAATCAGCACCTGGGCGGCGCCGACGAGATCGTCAGTGGGCAGGGAGTTCACCGTGATCAGGTCCACGGTGCTTGGATCGCCGCCGTCAGGCCAGTCGACTTGATATTTTGCTCCGCCAGTGATCGGAAGAGCCGCGGGCCAAGGTGCGAGCGCCTTGCCCGCCGCCCAGCTGAGATCCTCTGATTTACCGTCGGAAGAGCGGATTTTCACCGTGATTGGAGTCTCAGTGTCCTGCCGCCACGCCTGCACGCTTGATGCATTACTGACGCAGACCCGCCCGCCATGGGTCAAATCAATGTCCCAAATGCTTGGATTGTGGGCGACTTCGGCGGCTCGAAGAGCTCCGAACCTGCCCCGTTGTCCGGCCGCCGACGCGAGGCTGATCTGGCCCGCATCGAAATTGCCGGGGCCCCGCAGCGTCTGTGCCGCGCTCGGCCCGAGAACGGTGACCACGTCGCCGCCCTGCAGGGTGATCTTCGCCGACGGCGGAAGCGTTTTCCCGGGCGGATATGCTCTTGACGAAGGCCCGAGC
>DASQYQ010000220.1:0-6454 GCA_035639115.1 Sphingomicrobium sp.
GCGCGAGTCGGCGGCTTCGTTGCACAGCTTGGCGGTGCAGCGCTCGAGCTGCTCGACCCGAAGCCGGGCGAGCGGATCCTCGATGTGGGTTGCGGCGAGGGGACGCTCGCTCGCAAGATTGCGGAGCGCGGAGCGACGGTCCTCGGCATCGACAGTTCGCCGGAGATGGTCGCCGCGGCGCGCGCAAGCGGGGTGGACGCGCTGCTTCTCGCGGCCGAGGATATGCAGTTCTTCGCCGAGTTCGATGCGGCTTTCTCCAATGCGACCCTGCACTGGGTGCTCGAGAAGGAGCAGGCGGCGCGCGCGATCTTCCGCGCTCTGAAGCCCGGTTCGCGATTCGCCGGCGAAATGGGCGGCGAGGGGAATCTCAAGAAGCTTCGCGAGGCTCTCGACGAGGAGCTGGTGATCCGCGGTTACGTGCCGCCGGTTGAAGCGAGCAACTGGTATGCGTCGCCCGACGAGTTCGCCGCCGTGTACGAGGCCGCCGGGTTCCGCGAGATCGACGCGCGGCTGATCGAGCGTCCCACCGAGATCGAGCATGGAGTCTCCGAATGGGTGACGACCTTTCGCCGCGGCTGGCTCGACCGAGCCCAGGTTCCCGAGGCTGAGCGGGAGGAAATCGGAACCGCGGTCGCCGACCGCGTGGGATCGAACATCGCGGATTACGTCAGGCTTCGCTTCATCATGAGAAAGCCCGCATGATCTCGGCGCTCCTCATCCTCGCTCAGATCGTGCCCATTCCCGCAGAGCCGGCGCCGATCAAGACCACGATCGCCGCAGTTCGCGCCAATCCGAAGAAATTCGACGGCCAGGTCGTCGAGCTGCACGGCTATGTGAACCGCTGCAGTGCGCTCGATTGTGCGATCGCGGAGCATCAGGCCAGCTCGCCGGGCGGGCTCGGCGAGCTTCTGTCGATCGCACCGGATCCCAAATTCGATGCGACCATCGGACCGCTTGTCCCGACCTACGTCGAACTGGACGCTCGGCTGGATGCGGCCTGCATCATCAATGTCTGCGCCGGGCGTCCGCCCGTTCTAACCGTCGTGACCCTCCGCGCAGTGGTCAGCCCCGAACCCCCACCATTCGAGAAGCCATAGATGCGTTATCTTCCCTTATCCCAAGCCGACCGAAGCGAGATGCTGCGCGTGATCGGCGCCGGCTCGATCGACGAACTGTTCAAGGACGTGCCGGAGGAGGCGAGGCTCAAGGGCCCGATCGACGGTCTGCCAAATCATGCCTCCGAGATGGCGGTCGAGCGCCACATGACGGCTCTGTCGCGCAAGAACATGGTCGCGGGTGACGTGCCCTTCTTCCTCGGCTGCGGCGCCTACAAGCATCATATCCCGGCGAGCGTCGATCATATCATCCAGCGCGGCGAGTTCCTGACGAGCTACACGCCGTACCAGCCCGAGATCGCGCAGGGCACGCTGCAGATGATGTTCGAGTTCCAGACGCAGGTCGCTCGCCTGTTCGGCTGCGAGGTGGCGAATGCATCCATGTACGACGGCTCGACCGCAATGTGGGAAGCGATCCTGATGGCGCACCGAATCACGCGCCGGAACAAGACGGTGATCTCGTCGGGCGTGCATCCGCATTACGTGAAGGTCGCCGAGACGCTCGCGCAGTTCAGCGAGGATGCGCTGGCGACCGCGCTGCCGGAGCTGACCGCGGAGCCCGATACCGAGCGGCTGATCGGCAAGATTGGGCCGGAGACGAGCGCAGTCGTGGTGCAATATCCCGATATCCTCGGGCGAATCACCGACCTCACGCCGATTGCCGAGGCAGCACATTCGGCCGGCGCGCTTCTGATTGCGGTGGTGACCGAGCCGGTGTCCCTGGGACTGATCAGGTCGCCGGGCGAGATGGGCGCCGACATCGTGGTGGGCGAAGGTCAGTCGATCGGTGTCGGCCTTCAGTTTGGGGGACCTTATGTCGGCCTGTTCGCCTGCCGTGAGAAGCATGTGCGGCAGATGCCGGGACGACTGGCTGGAGAGACGGTCGACGCCGAGGGCAAGCGCGGCTTCGTTCTGACTTTGTCCACTCGGGAGCAGCATATCCGCCGCGAGAAGGCGACGTCGAACATCTGCACAAGCTCGGTTCTGTGCGCCCTTGCGTTCACTGCGCATCTTACGCTGCTGGGGGAGAAGGGGCTGAGGCAGCTGGCTTCCTTGAACCACGCGCGCGCGTGCGAGGCGGCGGAACGGCTGGCGGCGATTCCGGGCGTGGGCATCGTCAACCACAGCTTCTTCAACGAGTTCACGCTCAAGCTTCCGGTCGAGGCGCGGCCGGCCGTCCACGCGCTCGTCGAGAAGGGCATTCTCGGCGGGGTTTCGCTGGGGCGGCTTTATCCAGGAGTCGACGCTTTGCAGAACGGACTGGTCGTCGCCGTCACTGAAACCGCGACGGACGAGGATATCGCTGCCCTGGAAGCGGCGCTGACGGAGGTGGTGCGATGACCGTCAATCCGTCGGGGTGGAGGCCCTCTGCGCCCGCCAACGAGCAGGGGGAGACCGAGACCGTCACCGGCAATCGCGCGCTGATGCTCGAGGAGCCTTTGATCTTTGAGATCGGGACGAGGGAGCAGACGGGCGTCGATTTCGCCGAAGTGCCCAAGAAAGCCACTCGGCTTGGCGGGCTCGAGCGCAACCGCGACATCGGTCTTCCCGGGCTCAGCGAACCGGAGACGGTTCGTCACTACACGCGCCTGTCTCGCCAGAATTACGCGATCGACCTCGGACTTTTCCCGCTGGGAAGCTGCACCATGAAGCACAACCCGCGCTTGAACGAGAAGGTCGCGCGGATGCCAGGGTTCGCCGACGTCCATCCGCTTCAGCCGCAGGAGACGGTCCAGGGCGCGCTCCAGGTAATCAACGAACTGGCCTTCTGGCTGCTCGAACTCACCGGCATGTACGGAGTGGCGATGAGCCCAAAGGCGGGAGCGCATGGCGAGCTTTGCGGGCTGCTGTGCATCCGTGCCGCGCTGGAGGCGCGGGGCGACAAGCGCGAGGTCGTGCTGGTGCCTGAGAGCGCTCATGGCACCAATCCTGCGACGGCGGCTTTCGCCGGCTATCGGGTCGAGAATATTCCGGCGAATGCTTCGGGGCGAGTCGACCTGGAGGCGCTGAAGGCGCGGCTCGGACCGGATGTAGCGGCGGTGATGATCACCAACCCGAACACCTGCGGCCTGTTCGAGCCGGACATGAAGGCGATCAGCGACGCGGTGCACGCGGCGGGCGCGTTCGTCTATTGCGACGGTGCGAACTTCAACGCCATCGTCGGCAAGGTGCGGCCCGGCGACCTCGGCATCGATGCGATGCACATCAACCTGCACAAGACCTTCTCGACTCCGCACGGCGGCGGCGGGCCGGGGTCGGGGCCGGTCGTGCTGTCAGAAGCGCTCTCGCCGTATGGCCCGCTTCCGTTCGTCGCGAAATATTCGGACGGCAGCTACAAGATTGTCGAGGAGGAGAATGCCGGCGAGGAGCATCCAAATGCTTTCGGCCGGATGGTCGCCTTCCACGGGCAGATGGGAATGTTCACACGGGCGCTTGCTTATATCCTGAGCCATGGCGCGGATGGGCTGAATCAGGTCGCCGAGGACGCCGTCCTCAACGCCAACTATATCCTGAGGAGCCTTGAGGACGTGCTCGATGCGCCCTTCGCCAGGAGCGGCCCGTGCATGCACGAGGCGATCTTCTCGGACAAAGGCTTCGCCGACGATGTGAACACGCTCGACCTTGCCAAGGCGCTGATCGACGAGGGCTTCCACCCGATGACGATGTATTTCCCGCTGGTGGTGCACGGCGCGATGCTGGTCGAACCGACGGAGACGGAGTCGAAGGCAAGCCTGGATCAGTTCATTGGCGCGCTGCGCTCGATCGCCGAGCGCGCGAAGGCTGGCGACCAGACGCTCAAATCGGCGCCGATCTATGCGCCGCGTCGCCGGCTGGACGAAACGCTGGCTGCGCGCAGGCCAGTGCTCACCTATAGGGAAGCCCAGCCAGCGGAGGCGGCTGAATAGGGAAGGCGTGGGCGTGCATCCTGGGAACAATTGGCTGACGGCTCTTCTGCCTTTCGTGATCATCGCGGTCGTGGTGGGCTTACGGCTTCGGACCATGAGCAAGGAGCGACCGCTCAAGCTCGAAACGCTGTGGGTCATCCCGGTCGTCTACCTGCTGCTGGTTGGATGGATGTTGTTCGCATTGCCGCCGACCTTGCCGGGCTGGGGCCTCCTAGTGCTTGGCTTCGTGATCGGCGTCGCTCTCGGCTGGCACCGCGGCAAGCTGATCCGGATCGATCGCAACGCTGAAACCGGCGAGCTTCGCCAGAAGGCCTCGCCACTGGCGATGGTCCTGCTACTTGCACTGATCGTGCTTAAGCTCGGAGCACGCTCGATCTTCGGCGAGACCGCCGCAGGGCATCCAGCGAGCGGAGCGATGTTGCTGACCGATGCCTTCGTCGGATTTGCGCTCGGCCTTCTGTCAGCGACTCGACTCGAGCTCTATTTACGCGCCAAGCGCATTCTCGCTGCGGCCTGACGTGAGCGACAATCGGCGCTTTTACGAGTCTCCAGCGACTGGAACTCGCCGCTCGGCACCGGCGGCGCTCAGGAACCGAGAACCGATCGCGGAGGTGCTGAGTGACTGGCTGCCCAAAAGCGGATTAGTTCTCGAGATCGCCAGCGGAACGGGCGAACATGTCGTCCATTTCGCGGCGCGGTTCCCAGGCCTGATTTGGCAGCCGAGCGACATCCATGCCGACACGCTGGCCTCGATCGAAGCGGTACGCGAGGAAGCGGCTCTACCGAACATCCGTCCCGCGCTCGTCATCGACGCTTCGGCGCCCCATTGGCCGATCGACCGCGCGGCCGCCGTGCTCAGCATCAAAATGGACTCTGACAGTCGTGATGACCCGAAACCCGCAGAAAAGCGGGGCTTCGACGCCGTTCTCAATCTGAATATGGTCCACATTTCGCCGTGGAGTGCAGCTCTTGGGCTGCTTGACGGCGCAGCGAGGGTCCTCAAGCGCGGCGGTGCGCTGATCCTCTATGGCCCGTGGCTCCAAACGGGCGTCGAAACTGCGCCGACCAATTTCGAGTTCGATCGGCAGTTGCGCGGACGCGATCCCGCTTGGGGTCTACGCCGTGTCGAGGATTTCGCGGCCGAAGCGGTAAAGCGAAACTTCGCGCTTGAGCAGGTATGTCAAATGCCGGCCAATAACCTAATGTTATTGTTCCGGCTCAAACGGTGAATGTCAGAGTCTGGGAAGAACTTGCGCTCGCCCTTCTAAAGTCCGGACGTCAAATGCGAATTAGCGGTTCCTTGAAAGGTTCAGTCCCGGCAACGTGAGTAATATATCCAGTTTATAATCGGCTTGTCCGTGCGTCCTACGTGTCAAATGGGCATGAAAAGCCGCGACGTGATCAAGAAGATCAATGCTGCTGGATGGTACGAAGTTCGTGTGAAAGGCAGCCATCACCAGTTCAAACACCCTACGCGAAAGGGCCTCGTCACGGTGCCACACCTCGAGAACGATCTACCCAAGGGCACACTGCGATCCATCGAACGGCAGAGCGGCGTCAAATTGGTTGAATCACCATCAGTTTGATGTTCAGGGTGGATGTGTATACATACACATACGAGTCAGTGTGACGAAGGAATTGCAATGGCTGTCGCTGCATATCTCGGGGTTATCGAACGCGGGGAGGTTGGCTTCGGCGTGTTCTTTCCGGACGTTCCCGGCTGCGTATCTGCCGGAGATAATTTGTTCGAAGCGATGGAGAAGGGTGAGCAGGCACTTGCGGCACATATTGAGCTGCTCGCGCAGGGCGGCGAGGAAATCCCCGAGGCTTCATCCGAAGTTGCGGTGGATGACGACATAGAAGTCGCGAGCTTCTTCCTCGCGCATGTCGAGTTGCCAGGAAAGTCGGTACGGCTCAACATCACAATGGATGAAGGCTTGGTCGCTCGAATTGACCGCGTGGCTCGCAACCGTTCCGAGTTTCTAGCCGAAGCGGCGCGGGAGCGGCTGCGAGAGCTCGCGGCAGCATAAGAAAGGCGCTGTCAGAAACGGGCGCGAGATGATGTTCAAGTCCGCTGGGGTGACATAGCGCCGAATGGCGCTGTCTGGTGGGATCAATATGGTCCACACATCTGATGCTTCTTTTGCGGCGGCGTTAAACGAAGTTTTACCACGCTTGCGC
The DNA here is from genome assembly GCA_035639115.1 of Sphingomicrobium sp. GTDB lineage: Bacteria > Pseudomonadota > Alphaproteobacteria > Sphingomonadales > Sphingomonadaceae > Sphingomicrobium. The sequence goes on from DASQYQ010000220.1 coordinate 6,203, forward strand.
TACTCCGGTGGGATGGACGAGAGCAGCATGATGAAGGACCGTCGCTCGCGCCGGTCGCCTGTGCTCCTTGCCGCCACCGTCGAGGTGGGCGGCCGGGACGTTTCCGTGAAGCTGCGTAACCTCTCCGAGGAAGGCGCGCTGATCGAAGGCGAACATCTGCCCGTTGAGGGGGCGACCACATTTTTTCAGCGCAACGATTTGCGCCTGCGCAGCCGCGTCGTCTGGGTTCATGGGAAATATGCAGGCGTGTCA
>DASQYQ010000221.1:0-12827 GCA_035639115.1 Sphingomicrobium sp.
GAAGCCGAGTTTCGAAGACTGCGCAGCGCGCCGTCAAATTTGCCGCTGACATTGATCCCGGGCCGAATTTGAAGCATTGATGGAGACGCAGCCCGGCGTCGCCGGCAGCGGGCCGCGGACGTAACCGCCAGGCATCAAGCACGGCCGGCCGAACGGGTCGGACGACATCCCAAGGCAAATTGCCCGGCGCCGGGATTGTCTCCGTGCGACCTTTTTCGATTCACCTGACGCCGCCGAGCGGCGCGGGTTCGTGACGTGCCACGAGGCGACGACAGCGCTCGCGCAGAGCGCTCTGGAGCGGAGGCTCGCGATCGCGCCGCACTGCTCTACCGCGACCATGCGTCCACTCTGAAACGGCGGCTCAGAAGGCGCCTCGGCTCCGCCGATGAAGCCAATGAGATTCTTCACGACGCCTTTGCCCGGTTCCTCGGCGCGAGCCCCGACGGCGGGATTCGCGATCCTGCGGCCTTCCTCAATCGAATCGTCCGGAACCTTCTTGCCGACAGGTTCCGACGGCGCTCGGCGCGGCCGCCGCATGTCGCCATCGACGACGAGCAGGGCCTCGGAGTTGCTCCCGAACAGGGCCAGTCGATCGAGCTCGAGCAGATGCGCTCGCGCTACGAACAAGCGGTCGTGCAACTTCCCCGGAGGACTCGCGAGGTGTTCCTCCTCCACCGTCTCGACGGCCTTCGCTACAAGGATATCGCCGAGCGCCTCGACATCAGCATCCGCACCGTCGAATGGCATGTTGGCGAAGCGGTCGGGAGGATCGGGAGGGCACTGGACCTCGAATGAGCACAACGGACCCGGCGGGGAGGGAAAAGCTGCGGACGGAAGCGGCGCGCTGGTTCGCGCGCATGCGCGGCCCCGATGCCGACGCAAGCAAAGGAGAGTTCGAGGCCTGGCTTTCGAAGGGGCCCCTCCACCGCGAAGCCTATAACCGCGCAGCCGAGATTTTCGCGATGGGCAAGCTGCTTGCCGAGCCGGGCGCCGGGCGGGGCCCTGCGCGGCGCGCGCGCGCCTGGTCCCGCCCCGGCCTTGCAGCAGCGGCCATCGCGGCTACGCTCCTTGCAGCGATCGCCTGCTGGCCGGTGCTCAGGAAGGCCCTGCCCGACCGGGAAGGCGCGACCCGCTCCGAACAGCAGCAGGCAGATGCTGAAGGCTCGGCCCGCCAATGGAGCTCGGCGGGCGAGCCCCGCGCGATCCGGCTTCCGGACGGATCTTTGGTGAGGCTTCAGAGCGCTTCTGCGATCACTTCAAGGCTGACCGCAGCCGAACGCATCCTAACGGTCGAGCGCGGCACCGCGCGCTTCTTCGTCACCCATGAGTCGAGGCCGTTCGTCGTCTATGCCGGCGGCGGTTCAGTGACCGCTCGCGGGACCATCTTCGATGTCGGCCTCGACTCCGGGCAGCTGGTGACTGTCAGGCTCATCTCGGGCGTGGTCGACGTGAGCCCGCCGGCGCCCAATCGAGCAGGCCATCCAGCTCGGCGCCGGCTTCACGCCGGCCAGTCGCTCAGCTTCGCCGCAGAGCGGGCAGCCGCACTCAACCAGAATGCCGCCGGACAGTCGGCACTGCCACCCGGGTCGGTCGCAGACCTGCAGCAAGACTATCAATCGATGGCGCTTTCCGACCTCGTCCGGCTCGCAAATGAGCATAGTTCGCGCCCGATCACACTCGCCGACGCTCGAACCGGAAAGCTCAGGGTCTCGGGCAAGTTCCGGATCGACGATACCGGCGTCCTAGCCGAGCGGATCGCGCTTCTCTTTGGCCTTGCCGACGACCGCCGCGACCCGAACCTCATCATCCTGAGGCCCAACTAGAAGGACCTCCCCCGAATCGCGACCACATTTTTTTGCGCGCCTGACCCCGTAGTTTCGAAATCGCTGCGTCAATCCCAACGAGCCGGCACCTCGCCGGCGAGGAGGGGGAAGACGATGAACTTGCATTTGAGAACACGCGGTGCCTGGCTTGCAGGGCTTGCGCTCGTTGCGGTCGGAGTTCCGGCGCGGCCCGTCTCGGCGCAGGCCGAAGCAGCCGCCGATTATGATCTTCCGGCGGGGGACCTAGCCCGGACGCTCCGAGCGATTGCGCAGATTTCGGGAAGGGATGTCATCTTCCCGTCCGAGGCTGCTGCGGGGAGGACCGCGCCGGCCGTAAGGGGGCATCTGACCTTTGACCAGGCGCTCCGCTCGGCCCTGGCCGGAAGCGGCCTGACCGTCGATTATCGCGCCGGCGCTGCGCTGGTCCACGAGCCGGCGGCCAAGGTCGGGCCCGAGCACCCGGAGACCGCGGGAGCGATCACGGTGACCGGCACTCGAATCCGCGGCGCCGGCTCCGCTTCGCCCGTCACCGTCACCACCCGCCAGTCGCTCGAGCAGGCCGGGATCAGGGACCTCGCCGGATTCGCTCGGATTCTCCCGCAGAATTTCACTGGCGGTCAGAACCAGGGCATCGCCGGTGGCGGCGAGCAGGGCGGCCAATCCAACGTCAACAATTCGACGACCCTCAACCTCCGCGGGCTCGGGCCCGACGCCACTCTGACTCTGCTGAACGGCCACCGCCTCGCCTATGACGCGCTCGACCAGGGAATAGACATTTCCGCGATCCCGCTGACCGCGATCGAGCGGGTCGAAGTCGTCAGCGACGGCGCATCGGCGCTCTACGGGTCCGACGCAGTCGGCGGAGTCGCGAACATCATCCTTCGCCGCGACTATGAGGGGGTCGATGCGGCGGCGCGAATCGGAGCCGCCACCGAGGGCGGGGATTTCCAGCAGCAATATAGCGCGGTCGCTGGGCACCGCTGGTCGTCGGGCGGCTTCATGCTCGCGCTCGACCACAGCCATTCGAGCCCGATCTACGCGGGCCAGCGCGACTATGCCGACAATGTCGATCCCTCGCTGACGCTGGCGATGCGCAACGTCGAGCTGAGCGGAGTGCTCGCAGCGCACCAGCAGATCGCGCCCAGGCTCAGCTTCGAGATCGATGGCTATGCAATGGACCGGCGCTCGCGCAAGCAGACGCCGTTCCTCCCCGACGAAAGCGTCTTCGAGGAGGGCCTCGTCAGCGAGCCGCACGTGCGCTCATATGCGCTGACCCCGACGTTCCGGGCGGACCTTGGGCCGTGGCAGGCATCGCTCGCCGCCACCCGGGCAGTGAGCCGGACCGTCCTCGACACCAGTAATTATTCGGGAGGCGTGCCCCGCCAATCCCGGGTCGCCTACGAGAACCGCCTCAGCAGTATCGAAGCGACCGGCGAGGGGCCTCTGCTCTCGCTTCCCGGGGGCGACGCCCGGCTGGCGGTCGGAGGCGGGCTCAGGCGGGTCTCGCTGCGCGACCGCGTCGACGACATCGTCGGCGGCGAGGCCGTGCCGGCGAGCGCATTCACCGAGAAGCGCGACGTCCAGTTCGCTTATGGCGAATTGTCGCTACCGCTTGCGGCCCCCGGGCTCGGATTGCCGCTTCTCGAGCGGCTGACCCTGAGCGGCGCGCTCCGCTACGAGCGGTGGAAGGGCATCGACAGCGTCGCGACCCCCAAGCTCGGGCTGGTCTACCAGCCGGCGGCGGACGTCACCTTCCGGGCGACCTGGGGCAAATCGTTCAAGGCGCCGACCTTGCTCGAGGTCAACGAGCCGCTCGAAGGAGCGCTCCTTCCCGGATTCATCTTCAACCCCGCGCCCGAGCCCGCCGGCTCGACCGTCCTCCTCCTCGGCGGCGGCAATGGCGAACTCAAGTCCGAGCATGCGACGAGCTGGTCCGCGACTGCCGGCTTCAGCCCCCACCGGCTCCCAGGGCTCGATCTCCAGGCCAGCTATTTCAATGTCGAATATCGCGACCGCGTCGGGACTCCGCTCACCGGGACCCTGACCGCGCTCGGCAACCCCCTCTTCCGCGACCTGATCACCTTCAATCCCTCGGCCGATGAAGTGAATGCGCTGGTCGCGAGATTCCCGGAGGGCCTGATCAACGAGACCGGCGGGCCGTTCGACCCGGCCGACGTGGGTGCAATCATCGACAGCACGCTCCAGAACACGGCGCGCCAGCAGATCCGGGGGGTCGACCTGTCGGCCGACTACCGGATCGACCTTCGCGGCGGAAACCGGCTGCTCGTCACTGGCGCCGCAAGCTATCTCGACAGCAACCAGCAGCTCGCCGCCGGCCAGCCGGTGATCCAGATGGCTGGAACGATCTTCAACCCGCCCCATTGGCGCGGGCGCGCCGGCGCCTCCCTCCAGGGACCGCGGTTCGGCCTTTCCGGCTTCCTCAATTATGTGGGCTCGACGATCGAAACGCGTTTCCCGGCCCACGAACGGGTCGGATCCTTCGTCACGCTCGACCTTGCCGCAACCCTCCGCACGGGCACCCAGGCCGGAGCGCTCAGCAATGTCGAGCTCAGCATCTCGGCGCTCAACCTCCTCGACGAGCAGCCCGACCGCATCGCCAATTCCGAGCCCGAGGCGCCGCCATACGATTCGACCAACCAGTCGGCGGTCGGGCGCTTCATCGCCTTCTCGGTGAGGAAGGCGTGGTGATGCGCAGGATCCCTGCCCTTCTGCTTGCCGCAGCGGTCTTGGTCCCTTCAGCCGCTGCGGCAAGACCCGCCGGCGAGGCGGACTGCAGCTCGATCCTCCCTGGAGCCTCGGCGAGCGCGGAAACGCGCCCGCTGGCGCCAGAGGACCTTGCCCGGCTACGCGACATCGGGCCGGTCGACCCCGAACCTTTCGCGGAGCCCTTCTTCACCATCTCGCCGGACGGCCGGCGGGCAGCGTTCCAGCTCCGCCGGGCGGACCCCGCGGCCAATGACTATTGCCTCGCAATGGTGATCGTCGCCCTCGACGGCCGCGATCCGCCGAGGATCGTGGACAAGGGCGGCGAGCTCATTCTCCTGACCATCGATGCGCGCGGGATCGCCGATGTCGCGACGGGAATCACCAGCCTCATCACTCCGCGCTGGTCGCCGGACGGCAAATGGATCGCTTTCCTGAAGCGGAGCGCCGGAAGCACGCAGGTATGGCGGGCGATGGCCGACGGAGGCGGAAGCACCCAGCTCACCCATTCGGACCATGATGTCGTCGACTTCCGCCTCGGCGCCGCCGGATCGACGGTTATCTATGCGGTTCGCCCGGGGATCGACACTGCCCGCCAGGTCATCGCCGCTGAGGCGCTTCGGGGCTGGCATTATGACGACCGCTTCTCGCCCTTCGCTCGCAAGGAGCCCTTCCCGCTCGAGCCGATCGAACGCCAAGTGCAGGTGCTCGAGCTTGAAACCGGCCGGGTCCGGGGCGCGACGGCGGCCGAAGCAGCACTTGTCGGAAGCGACCGGGAGCTGATTGCGACCGCCGGCTCTCCGGCGCCCGTCGAGGACAAGGACCTGTCGATCTCCGCCACCAAGCTGATGGGCGGCGCGGCTCCGGGCGCGCTCCACGCGCGCCTTGCCGACGGGCGCCTCGCCACCTGCAGCGAGCCTGCTTGCGAAGGCGCACTGAATCCGTGGTGGATGCCCGGGAAGAGCAAAGTCCGCTTCTTCAGGCGCGAGGGATGGGCCCGGGCATCGACCGCGATCCACGAGTGGGACCCGGCTACGGGCCGGGTCCACCGCCTCTATCTCACCGACGACGTGCTCGCGAGCTGCGCTCCGGACGGCGCCTCATTGATCTGCCTTCGCGATTCATCGCTGAAGCCGCGGCGGCTCGAGCGGCTCGATCCGGCAAGCGGCCGCAGCCGAACGCTGTTCGATCCCAATCCGCAGTTCGCGAGCCTCACCCTGGGCGATGTCGAACGCCTCCATTGGAGAAACGCATATGGGATCGAGACCATCGCCGATCTCGTGCTCCCGACCGGTTACGAACGGGGCCGCCATTATCCGATGATCGTGGTTCAATATGACACGCGCGGCTTCCTTCGCGGCGGCACCGGCGATGAATATCCGATCCAGGCCTTCGCTAACCGCGGCTATGCAGTGCTCAGCTTCCGTCGTCCGGGGCCGATCGCACAGTCGGACAAGGCGAAGGATTTCGAGCAGGCGGGGAAGCTGGACCTTGCCGGCTTCGCCGACCGGCGAAGCGTGCAGTCGTCGCTCGAAACAGGAGTCCGGCTCGCAATCGAGCGCGGCGTCGCCGATCCCAAGCGCGTCGGGATCACCGGCCTAAGCGATGGAGCGACCACGGTCATGTGGGAGCTTGTCCACAGCCACCTCTTCGCGGCGGCGGCGATGAGCACTTGCTGCATCGACACGACCCTGGCGGTCCATGTCGGCCCGTCGGCGATGCGTCATTTCGCTGCCGAGGGCTATCCCGGAATGCTTGGCCGCGACGACCCCTTCTGGAACGACGTGTCGCTGTCGGTGAATGCGCGGAAAATCCATACCCCGCTCCTCCTCCAGCTCGCCGACGACGAATTCCTGAGCTCGCTCGAAAGCTATACCGCGCTCCGCGAGGCGAAGGAGCCGGTCGACCTTTTCGAATTCCCCGACGAGCATCATGTGAAATGGCAGCCTGCCCACCGGCTCGCAATCTATCGCCGAGTCCTCGACTGGTTCGATTACTGGCTTCGCGGAATCCGCTCCGACTCCCCCGACCGGCAAGGCGAGCTCAAGCATTGGGACGAGCTGAAGAGCGAGGCGGCCAGTGAACCGGCGCGATGACATGCGCTTCAGCTGGATGAGGTGGTTCCGCCCGAGCCGCCCAATGGTCGAGCCAAGCCTCGGCGGACGTGAGCTCGAGAATCCGGACCCTTTGCTCGTCCGCGAGCGGGCGCTTGCCCGCGAGCATCTGCTCCACGGCATCGGCATCGACGATCCGGTTCCGGACGAGATGGCCGTCAAGAAGGCGCTCACGGATCTCGCTTCGGAAATGATCGAGCAGTCGGGCCGCGAAATGGCTCGGGCTGCCCTTGATCCTCCGCCTGGAAACCAGCGGCGGTAGGTCGCGGTCGAACGCCTGGCGCGCGACGGCCCGGTCACGGCCACCGGCCCGCCATTTCCAGCTCGGGATTGAGAGGCAGGCCTCGATGATAGGTTGCGACATCAGTGGATTGAGCACAGGCAGATAAGCGCCGCGGCCCGGCTCGAGGCAATGCTGGACGCGAAGGATCCAGGCGATGTGCGCGGCCTTCCCGGGAAGCGCATCGGCCGGCGCGTCGAGCCAGAAATGCTCAAGCTCGGCTCTTGCGATCCCGGCAACCAGCCCGGGGTCGAGGAACAAAGGGTCGGGCCGGCAGCGATAGCGCGGCGGACGAAGCGCAAGCCGCCATGCGCCCGCAGCGGCCTCGAACAGGCTGCAGCCGGTCTGGCGGCATATGTCGAGGAGCGCGTGGAGGACGCCGAGGCCAAGGCCGTGCCAAAGCAAGCGGTCGGCGGCCGGCGCTGCCGATTGCGAATAGCCGAACACGCTGTCGCCGCCATTGCCGGTCATGAAGGCGCCCGCGCCCACTTCTGCGGCGACTTCGAGATGGGCCTTCTCGTAGCAATTGGCCTGGGTACGGTCCCGCGGCCTCGGCAGATGGATCCCCAGCGGTTCGGCGATTCGGATATCCTCGAGGCGATAGGGACGTTCGACGATGGGAAAGCCGAGCCGCTCGCACAAGGCGCGCGCGAACTGCCGCTCGTCCCCACCAGGATCGTCTGCGAACATCGTCAGGCACACCGCGTCCGCGCCTGCGCGCGCGAGGCAAGCGGCAACGATCGAGGAGTCGAGCCCGCCCGAGACGCTGACCAGGAGCCGTCCGTGCGCCGATGCCCAGGAGTGAACGCAATGGGCGACCGTCCGCGAAAGATGCTCCGCTGAAACGGCATGATCCTCATCGTCGGCGACATGTTCCCAGGGGGACCAGCATGGTTGCTGGCGATCGAGGCCGTCCGGCGCGCGCACCTCAAAACCGGCAAGCAGCTCGCTTATCGCGCGAAGCGCGGTCGATGGCGAAGGGACGCCCGCCCGAAAGAGCTGCCGCCCCACTTCCTCGAAGTCGAGCTCGGCGCGTGCAAGGCAGCTCGAGACCAGGAGGTCGGCGTCGGAGCCGAAGGCTGCAAGGCCGGGCCGATGCGTGAAATAACAAGGGAAGGTCGCCGAGGGATCGCGAAGAACCCTCACCGATCCGTTGGATTCGACGGCCGCGACATAGCCGCCCCAGAAGGCCTTCAGCAGGAGCTTGCCGCCGCTTCGAGCAATCGTGGCCGCCTCGGCTTCAGCCAGGCTTGTGACCTGCCGCGCCGGCCCGTGGCGGCGGAACAGCAAGCCAATGACGCAGCCCTCGCCTCCCATTTGGACTAGCCGGCACGCGCTGTTGGCCAGCACCGCAATCCTGCCGCTCACGAAGACAGGCTCGAGCCCGGTGCGCTCGGTGACGTCGCCGATTGTCACTCCCAATCCATCAGCCTCGCCGGCAACGAGGAGGAGGTAGCGCGGGCTCATTCGAGCACCATGATCGGTGTGTAGAGCCGCGCCTGCTCGAACTCGCCGACAATCACGCTCGCTCCGACCTGGACCCAGCAGTGCGCCGCAAAGGGGTTCAGGCGCACTCCGAAGACAAGGCTCGACCGCAAGCCTCGACGCCGGCAGATCCAATGGACGGCAAGCGCGCGAACGAGGCAGCGGTCGGTAGCCCCCGTGAGCAAAGCCACGGAGGCCGCCGCGGCGGCGATCATTCGGGCGCATCGAACCGGGTCGCTCGGCGGGCGAACCGCTTTGCCCGCGGCAGCCGTGCGAAGAAGATCGGCGAAAGCCAGATGACGGATCATCCACATAGCGCGCAGTTCCGAGACTAGCACGCCGAGGAAGGGTAATAAGCGCCTGCGCGATGCGATCAAATCGGAGCTTGCCGGTTCGGCAGTGCAAGGAGCTGGGATCATCCCGCAATCGGGATCGTCGACAAGCAAGCCACGATCGATGAGACCTTTCAACCGGGCGCTATCGCCCTCTTCGATCCGGCCTCGTGCCAGGCGCAGGAAAGCCTCGTTCGTTGGGCCCGCCAGGCAGAAATAGCGGTCCGCGCGTACGTCGAGGAACACGGTGCGCCCGCCGCAATCGCACCAGTGGAGCTGCTCGCGAAGCCTGAGCTGCATTTTCTGAATGGCGCGCGCCCGCGTGCGGGCGCGCGCATCTCCGCCTTACTCGTCCGATAGCCCTTCGGCGAGGATCCGGCCGGTCTCATGATCATCCTTGCCGACCGGGCCGCCCTTCGTCTCCGACTCAACCGAACCGAGGTCGATCAGTTCGTCATGCTGCTGGTTCATGATAATCTCCTTCTCCTGGCGTCATGGCCATGACCGAAGAAGGCTAGCTGCGGCCCACGCGTATTCGGAGCTTATTCGCCAGGCATAAGTGGATTGTTCGGCGCGAATGCAGAGCTGGCGCGATGGCGGAGAATTCGTGACGTTCGGCTTGTGACGACGAGACGCAGCGATGGGAAATCAGACGTCCCAAGGGTGCCGAGGCCGGCGCGGATGGAGTTCCTGACATTGGAAGGCGCTTGGCGCCGAACTGGTTCTGCAGAACGCAGATTCCCGAGTGCATCCTGGTCCTGCGGCAGCGAATGATCACAATGTGCCGACGAGACACCACACTTTGGGAAGCCACTGATTCCATGTGCGGAACTCTGGAGGCGACCTCTCCCGCCGGGATCACTAATCAAACCGATAGCTTCGATACGGTCTGGAGGCTCCCCGATCAAGCTGCACTCCCGCTCAAGCCGCCGTCCAGCCACCGTCCACTGCAATTGCTTGTCCAGTCACGAAGCTTGCTGCCGGGCTGCACAGCCATAGCACGGCCGAGGCGATCTCCTCCGGCCGGCCAATGCGCCCAATGGGCTCGGTCTTGAGCATCGCCTCGCGGCCATTTGGAGTCGCTGACATGAACCGGTCGAGCATGGGCGTCTCGATCGCCCCCGGGCATACGGCGTTTATACGGATCTTCTGCTGGGCATATTCGAGCGCGGCCGTGCGAGTAAGACCAACGACCGCATGCTTCGAAGCGTCGTAAGCAGGAATGCCTGGGAGACCGATGAGCCCCGCGACTGACGACGTGTTGACGATCACGCCGCCCGAGTCCTGCTTCGTCATCTGCTGTAGCTCTTCGCGCATGCACAGGAATACACCGCGCAGGTTCACAGCGACGACCCGATCGAAGTTGCTCGTGGTGCAATCACCCGTAGGCGCTACTTCACCCTCGATCCCGGCGTTGTTGAAGGCTGCGTCGAGGCGACCGAAGCCGCCGACAATCTCGCCGACTAGCCTTTGCACGCTCGCCTCGTCCGCAACGTCGCACTGGATGAAGCGACAGGTCGCTCCTTCCGCCTCGCATTCGGCGAGGGCATCGCGGCCTTGTTCCTCATGAACATCGGCAAGAATCGTCGTGTAACCCTCGCGCGCAAAGGCGTGCGCAGTTGCCCGTCCGATCCCGGAACTCGCACCGGTGACGAGCGCAACTCGTCCTTCTCCGACCGCCATGGCTAAAGTCCTCTTAGAAGAGCGGCTGCACTTTGGGACCGGCGGAAAGGCGGCGCATTACGGGAAGTTACTGACGAATTTCCGATTCCGCTCGAATACGTAGGTTTCCGAAGCGACAGCGGCATTCTCATCAGCAAAAGCATCTTTCCGAAGCTCGGAGATGTGCTCGTGACCAACTATATTTTCAGGCTGGCGGATGTCGGCATGAAGGATGTCGCACTGGTCGGCGGTAAGAATGCCTCGTCGGGAGAGCTAATCCGAAACCTCGGATCCTGCGGCATTCGAGTCCCGGACGGCTTTGCAATTTCCGCTCAAGCATATCGCGACGTCCTCGCCGCAAACAAATTGGAGGCGCTGATCAGCCGCACGCTCCGAGCGTACAGGAGCTCTGAAATCAGCCTGCCCGAGGCCGGGGACATCATTCGAGACCTTCTCGGAAATGCGCACCTTCCACGCGACCTCGTCGCTGCAGTCCTGTCCGCCTATCAGGAGCTTGGGAGGAAAATCGGCGGTGCGAACCCTGCTGTCGCGGTGAGGAGTAGCGCAACCGCGGAGGACCTGCCCGAGGCGAGTTTCGCGGGCCAGCAGGAAAGCTATTTGAACGTCGTCGGCGAGGAGCAGCTGTTGAGCGCCTGCCAGGGCTGTTACGCCTCGATGTTCACCGACCGGGCGATCGCCTATCGCGAGGCCAAGGGGATCGACGACCTTTCGGTCGCTCTTTCCATCGGCGTTCAGCAGATGGTGCGGTCCGATATCGGCTCATCCGGCGTGATGTTCTCGCTCGATCCCGAGTCGGGTTTCCCAAGAGCGACCGTAATCAACGCGGCGTGGGGACTGGGCGAAGCTATCGTTCAGGGAGCCGTGGACCCCGACGAGCATATGGTGTTCAAGCCGCTGCTCGATGCCGCGGAAGCCATCCCGATCATTGAAAAAAGATTGGGCGCAAAGCAGCTCAAGATTGGCCTCGACTCCTCCGGCGGAACGACATCCATCGAGACGGAATCCGCCGAGCAAGAGTCGTTTTCATTGTCCGATTCCGATGTCGTTCAACTGAGCAGATGGGCAATCGCAATCGAAGCGCATTACGGCCGGCCCATGGACATGGAATGGGCCAAGGATGGCTCGACCGGGCAGCTGTTCATCGTCCAGGCCCGTCCTGAAACCGTTCACTCCAAGGAGCCGAGGCGGCTGGTCCAGTACAAGATGGGCGGCAAAGCGAAGGCCAAGCCTCTGCTCGCCGGACAGGCCGTTGGTACGTCGATCGCGTCGGGCAGGACATGCGTAATCGCGGAAGCGGCAGACCTCGGCCGCTTTGAGGACGGCGCAGTTCTGGTCACTCGAAGGACAGATCCGGACTGGACTCCGGTGATGAAGCGAGCGGCCGCGATCGTCACCGAGCACGGGGGCACGACTAGCCACGCTGCAATCATCAGCCGCGAACTCGGCATCCCTGCAATCGTAGGCGCCGAAGCAGCGACGACGCGGCTCACCGACGGAATTGAAATCACCGTCTCCTGTGCCGAAGGCGAGAAGGGCGCGGTCTACGAAGGCCGCCTGGACTTCACTCGAGAAGAGATCGATCCGGGACAACTGCCGCCGACAAAGACAGCGCTGATGGTCAATCTGGCTGATCCGGACCAGGCATTCCGCTCCTGGCTGCTGCCGGCCAAGGGAGTCGGCCTTGCCCGGATGGAATTCATCATCAGCAACCTGCTTCGAATTCACCCAATGGCGCTGATCCATCCAGAGCGCATCGGACCCGAGGATCGCGAAAAGATCGCGGAGCTGACTAAAGGCTATCCAGATCCTCGCGACTATTTTGTCGATATTCTTGGTCGCGGAATCGCGAAACTGGCCAGTCCATTCCACCCGAATATCGCGATTGTTCGGCTCAGCGATTTCAAGACGAACGAATATGCTCACCTGATCGGCGGCGCAGCGTTCGAGCCGAGCGAGGAAAATCCAATGCTCGGCTTCCGCGGAGCATCCCGATACTATGACTCCCGTTATCGCGAGGGCTTTGCACTCGAATGCAAGGCGCTGAAGAAGGCTCGAGAGAGGTTGGGTTTTACGAATATCGCGGTGATGGTTCCGTTCTGCCGAACTCCCGCCGAGGCCGACCGGGTGCTCGCTGCAATGGCACAGGAAGGGCTTCGCCGCGGCGAAAACGCGCTTCAAGTCTATATGATGTGCGAAATCCCGTCGAACGTGATCCTGGCGCGCGAGTTTGCGAAGCGCTTCGATGGCTTCTCAATCGGCTCCAACGACCTCACTCAGCTGGTGCTGGGAGTTGATCGGGACTCCGATATACTGGTGAAAATGTTCGACGAACGGGACGCGGCAGTCACCCAGTCAATTGCGTCGGTGATTGGTGACTCGCACGCTT
>DASQYQ010000222.1:0-2273 GCA_035639115.1 Sphingomicrobium sp.
TGTCTTTACTGGCAACGGAAGAATCCCAGGAGCGCCGCATGAGGGTGATGGGGTCCGAGTACATGCACTGGGCGAAGTTCAAGCACGCGGTGCGCTATCAGCTAACCGGAAGCGAGGTACCACATTTTCGGATGGATTCGCTGCAGATCTCGCTTGCGGACCTCGACCTCGATGGCGCCAGCCATCCTCGCTACGCGCCGCTCCGCCAGGCGATTGCGCGTCGTTACGACGTCTCAGTCGATCAGGTGGTCGCTGCCGATGGCACATCGATGGCGAACTTCCTCGCCATGGCGACACTGATCTCACCTGGCGACGAGGTGTTGATCGAGCAGCCGACTTACGAACCGTTACTTGGCGCCGCGAGCCTCCTCGGCGCTGAGATCAAGCGGTTTGAGCGCAAGGCGGCGGATGGCTTCCGGCTAGACCCAGCCCAGGTCGAGGCGATGCTATCCGACCGCACTCGCCTTATCGTCATCACGAACCTGCACAATCCATCGAGCGCGCTCGCAAGCGAAGACGAACTGCGACGCATCGCGGAGCTTGCCAGCAGGGTCGGAGCGCGAGTCCTCGTCGACGAGGTTTATCTCGACGCGGCAGTGCCTTCGCGCCGAAGCGCCGTGCATCTCGGGCCTGAATTCGCCTGCACGAACAGCCTGACGAAGGTCTACGGCCTCAGCGGGCTCCGGTGCGGCTGGATACTCACCGAGCCGGACCTCGCCGAACGCATGTGGCGGCTAAACGACCTCTTCGGCGTCAACCAGGCGCATCCGGCGGAGCGGCTCGCCTGCATCGCCTTCGACCATATCGACGAAGTCATTGGCGACAATCCTGCGATGCTTGCGAGCAATCGCCGATGCTGGAACGACTTCGTGCAATCGCGAGACGACCTGCAGTGCATGCCGGCCGAGCACGGCATCACCGCCTTTCCACGTTGGGCCGGAGGCGACACCGAGCGCCTCAACGGCCACCTGAATGACCATTACGACACCGCCGTCGTCCCCGGCACGTGGTTCGAAATGCCCGAGCACTTCCGCGTGGGCTTCGGGATGCGCACGTCCGACTTCGACGTCGTCCTGGAGCGCCTCGGCGAAGGACTCGACGATCTCAGATGAACCGCGAGCAGGTCTTCGAGTTCTTCCGACGCCTCGCAGAAGCGAACCCCTCGCCAACGACCGAGCTCGAATACACAAACCCCTATACCCTGCTCGTCGCAGTGGTCCTCTCCGCCCAGGCGACCGACGCCAGCGTCAACATCGCCTGCCGTCCGCTGTTCGCGCGCATCAAGACTCCGAAGCAGATGGTCCACCTCGGCGAGGACTCGCTGCGCGACGCAATCAAGACGATCGGTCTTTTCAACACCAAGGCCAAGAACGTCATCGCGCTGTCGCAGGCACTCATCGATAATTTCGGGGCTGAAGTTCCCCACACCCGCGAGGGGCTCGAGTCACTCCCGGGAGTAGGCCGCAAGACTGCGAACGTTGTCCTCAACACCGCCTTCGGCGAGGAAACTTTTGCCGTTGACACGCATGTCTTCCGCGTCTGCAACCGCACCGGACTCGCCCCTGGCAAGACGGTCGAGGAGGTTGAAGCGAAGCTCGAGAAGGGCGTCCCGCAGCCCTTTCGACGAGACGCTCATCACTGGCTCATTCTGCACGGCCGATACACGTGCAAAGCGCGACTTCCCGAATGCTGGCGCTGCCCGGTGATCGACTTGTGCCGCTACAAGCCCAAGACGCCGCCCCCCGAAGAGCGCGTCAAACCCAGTGCCGCTCGAACCGGGAGCCGAGCGTCGTCAAAAGCTCGTATTGCGAAAGGTCCGACTGCTTCGAAGCCGAAGGCAAATCGTAGTCGATCTCGACCCAGTCGCCTTCCCTAAGCTGCGGCGCGACGTCGCAGCCCACGGCGATCAAATCCATCGACACACGCCCGAGCACCGGCAGCGCAAACTCGCCAGCGAAAGCGGTCCCCCGCGATGAGAAGCCGCGCAGGTAGCCGTCGGCGTAACCAATGTTCAGGATCGCCGCTTCCGTGTCCGCCTCGGCGACGAAGGTAGCGCCATAACCGCATGATTCTCCGGCCGGGATCCTGCGCCGCTGCACGATCTCCGCATCGACCCTAATCACGCTTCGGATATTGCCGTCAGCCTCTTCGCGCGGGATGCCGCCGTAGAGCGAGAGGCCCGGACGAACGAGGTCGAAGCTGTAGTCGCGACCAAGGCAGACACCGGCGCTGTTCGCCAGCGCATAGCGCTTCGCAGGCATTGCCGAGACGAC
>DASQYQ010000223.1:0-9292 GCA_035639115.1 Sphingomicrobium sp.
TGCTCGTCCGGCAAGGGACGGTCGGCGCCGAACGATGTCTCCCAACCTGCGCGGATGTCGCCGGTCTCCCGCTGCCGCTCGAGCCGGTCGCAGTCGCGCAGACGATATTCCTGCTCGACCCGGTCGCTTTCGCGCGGTGGAACTCCGCTTGCCCTCAAGGCTGCCTTGCCCATGACGACCGCGCTTTCGAAGAGCTCGCGCTCGGCGAGGACAAGGTCGAGACCGCGCAGTTCGAGCAGATGGCGCCGATCGAAGACGCGGACCATCACCGACGCCTGGGGGAAGGAGTCCAGGACGGCCTTCACCGCCTCCCGCGACAGCTCCCCGCCCTCATTGTCGTTGCAAAAGGCGATGACCTTTGCCGTTTCCGCGCCGGCTGTCCGGAGCAGGTCGATGCGGAGGCCGTCCCCGTAATAGACCTTCGTTCCGAACTCGCCGGACAGCTCGATCTGACTGGGCTTCTTGTCAATGATTGTGACGCCGATGGCCTTGGCCTGGAGCATCTGCGCGACGGTCTGGCCGAAGCGCCCGTAGCCGACGACAATGGCGCTCGTTTCGGGCGACACCTCGGGACCGTCGAGCCCTTCCCCGCCCCGCTCCTCGCGGCGTTCCAGCCAATCGGTCAGCCGCATCAGGAACGGCGTTGTCGCCATCGACAAGGTCACCACAGCGCTGAACAGCGACGCCGCCTCCGGAGAGATGAGGAGCGCGGTCGTCGCCTGGCCGAACAGGACGAAGCCGAACTCGCCGGCTTGGCTGAGCAGTAGGCCGAGGCGGAAGCTTCGAGTCCAGCTGCAGCTGAACGCTCGGCTGAGGACGGTGATGAGGACTGTTTTGGTGGCTATCACGCCCGCGGCGAGCGCGAGAACCAGCAGCGGCCGAGACGCAACCAGCCGCAAGTCGAGCAACATCCCGACCGATAGGAAGAAGAGACCGAGGAGGATCGAGCGGAACGGTTCGACGTCGCTTTCGAGCTCGTGGCGGTAGGGGGATTCGGCGAGCATCACGCCTGCGACGAAGGCGCCGAGCGGGACCGACAGGTGGAGCGAATGCATGACCGCCGCTGCGCCGATCACAGTGAACAGGCCGGCGACGATGAACAGCTCGCGCTCTCCCAGCCTGCCGACGAGCCGGAAGAGCGGGTTCAGCGCGAGCCTGCCGACGATCACGAGCGCTATCACCGCGAGGACCGTGTAGAGCGCGAGCTTCCAGCCCGTCGGAGCGCCGGGATCCGGCGCCACCCGGGCCATCGCCGCGATGATCGTGATCATCGGAACGATCGCGAGGTCCTGGAACAGAAGGATGGAGAAGGCCCGCTCGCCTTGTGGCGTGTTAAGCTCGTTGTCCGAGCGCAGCATCGGCAGCACCTGCGCGGTAGATGACAGGCCAAGTGGCAAACCGATCGCGAGCGCCGCCTCCGGCGAGATTCCGAGAGTGAGGTAAAGCAGCCCGCTGAGCGCCAGGCCGCAGGCGACGACCTGGGCCAGGCCGAGGCCGAAGATGTCCTTTCGAAGTCTCCATAATCGGCTGGGCTGAAGCTCGAGACCGACGATGAACAACAGGAGAGCGATGCCGATGTCGGTGACGCTCGTCAGTTGCTCCGGGTCGCGGATGAGGGCGAGGACTTGCGGGCCGATCAGCGCGCCGGCAACGATATAGCCGAGAGTGGCGCCCAGCTTCAGGCGGCGGAAGATGGTGACGAAGAGGAGCGCGGCGCCGAGCATGATTGCGCCGCTTTCGAGGATTGCGGTGGTCGCCTGGGCGGTTTCGGCCGGAGTCGTCAACTCGCCGCCTCTATGGCCGCGAGAAGCGCCCGAAACGGCAGCAGGATCGCGCCATGACGGGCCTTGCGCGGGCGGGCAGCAGCGAGGACTTCGAGGCCAGGCCAGTCGCCGGGCTCGTCCTGCTCTTCCGCCAGCCAGCGGCTGATCTCGACAAGCGCTGCGGCGACCTCGTCGTGGTCTCGGCCAACGGCGTGTTGCTGAACCAGGGCCGCCGAAGCCTGGCCGAACGCGCAGGCATGGACCTTTTGCGAGATCATCTGGACACGCCGCTCATCGTCGAGCTGCACGGCAATGGTGATCCGGCTTCCGCAGGTCGGCGAGCGCAGCTCGGCGCGGCCGTCTTCGCGGTCGAGGTCGCGCATTTCGTCAAGCGAGGCCGCGAGGCGGAGGACGTCGGTCGTGTAGAGCGGACGGCTCATTCCCGGCGCCAAGTAGTGCCGCCCGGCCCGTCCTCCAAGATGATGCCCTCGGCCTTCAGCTCGTCGCGTATGCGGTCGGCGGTGGCGAAGTCGCGCGCCTTCTTGGCGTCGGCGCGGTCGTTGATGCGCGCTTCGATCGCCGATGCGTCGGCGTTGCCCTGGAACCATTGCTCGCTCGTGCTCGCGAGCAGGCCGAGAAGACCCGCGCTGGCTCTCAGCACCGCCGGGTCGTCGATCGACGCCAGCCGCGACAGCGCGAGAGGCGTGTTGAGATCGTCCGAAAGCGCTTCGAGAACTTCGGCATCGATCTCTCCTAGCTCCGCGTCGCCCGCGGCGCGGTAGAGGCGATCAAGAATAGCCTTCGACTGCTCGACCAGAGATTCAGTCCAAGGGAGCGGCGAACGGTAGTGCGCGCTCAGCAGCGCAAGGCGCAAAGTCTCGCCGCGATGGCCCTGCGCGAGCAGCTCGGCGGGCGTGATGATGTTGCCGAGCGACTTCGACATCTTCTCCGCACCCATGTCGACGAAGCCGTTGTGGACCCAGAAACGAGCGAGCGGGGCGCCCGAATGCGCGCAGCGGCTCTGCGCTATCTCGTTCTCATGATGCGGGAAGATGAGGTCGAGCCCGCCGCCGTGGATGTCGATGGTCTCGCCAAGGTGCGCGCGGATCATCGCAGAGCATTCTATGTGCCAGCCCGGGCGGCCCCTACCCCAGGGCGAGTCCCAGCCGATGACGTCGCCGGCGCTCGGCTTCCAGAGGACGAAGTCCGCGGCATCCCGCTTGTAGGGAGCGACCTCGACTCGGGCGCCGGCGATCATCTGCTCCCGGGCGCGCCGGCTCAGCGCGCCGTAATCGGGGTCACTAGGGACCGAGAAGAGGACATGACCCTCCGCTTCGTAGGCGTTCCCGCGCTCCACCAGCCGTCCGATCATCTCGATCATGGCCGGGATTTCGTGCGTGGCGTGCGGCGCGATGTCGGGTGGTGCGACGCCGAGGGCACCCATGTCTTCGAGATAGAAGCGCTCGTAGCGCTCGGTGATGACCGACTGGTCAACGCCCTCGGCTTCAGCGGCTGCGATGATCTTGTCCTCAACGTCCGTCACGTTGCGCGCATAGACGAGGCTGGTCGCGCCGAACTCGCGCCTGATCAGGCGGGCGAGCGTGTCGAACACGACGGCCGGGCGGGCGTTGCCGATATGGGCGCGGCCGTAGACCGTCGGGCCGCACACATACATCGTGATCCGCTGCGGGTTGAGCGGGACGAACGGCCGCTTCTCGCGCGCCATGGTGTCGTGGAGGCGGATCATTTTTCCGACCCGACCTGAGGATGGAGGCGGCGCGCCTCGACCCAGTCGACGATTCCCCGCCCACTGGCGTTGAGGAGCGGGTAGGTCATCGACTTGGTCATCCAATGCGGCCGGTCCGCCTGCGGGCCGTAGACCATGTCGGTGGCGAGGTTCGCGAGGAGGAAGAAGAGCGTCGCGCCGAGCAGACCCTTGAGGAGCCCGAAGCCGCCGCCAAGCACGCGGTCGAAGGGGCCGAGCAGCTGGTGCCGCCGGGTCCTTCCACCAATCGTTCGAGCCGCCAGCTTCACCAGCACGAAGCTCGGCACGAAGAGGAGAGCGAAGGCGAGCACCGCTCCCGCCGCTGGGCTCGTGTGGAACTCCGCGTCAAGACCGCTCCACAGCTGGGTGTGGAACAGCTTCAGCATGGCAATGCCGACGATCCAGGCAAGGATCGAGATCACTTCGTGGACGAAGCCGCGCACGAATCCGACGGCGGCGCCGCCTATCAGCAGCAAGAACACGAATACGTCGAGCGCGGTCATCAGGACGGCGCTAGCCGAGCGCCCGAGCGGATGCCAACAGCTAATCGAGGATGGGCTTGTAAACCGCGACGCGTCCCGGCGGCGCTACGTTCAGGCGCAGCAGGCTGATCCCTGCGGCGACCACTGCCGCGATCGAGCCTGCTAGGAGCAAGCTCGGCGTTACCTTTACGCCGGCAAGGTGGAACGCGACGCCGACTGCCACCGCCCCCGTCGTCTGCCCAAGCAGTCGCGCCGTCGCCAGCATCCCGCCGGCGGCTCCCGACCGCGGCTTCGGCGCGGCGCTGACGATGGTGCGGTTGTTTGGCGACTGGAACAGCCCGAACCCCAGGCCGCACACTGCCATTCGCCAGGCGATGTCGAAATTGCCGGGCGACCAGCCGAGGCGCGACAGGAGGAACAGCCCGGCGGCAAAAATCAGCAAGCCTACGCAGCCGATCAGCCCGGCGTTGATCCGGTCTGCTAGACGGCCGGCGAACGGGGCCGCGATCCCGACCGCGAGCGGCCAGGGAGTCATCAGGAGACCGGTCGCAAATACGCTCCGTCCGAGCACGGACTGGAATAGGAAGGGGATCGCCACATAAGCGAGCATCTGCGCCGCGAATGAGACGATCGATGTCGAAATAGACAAAGTGAAGACTGGGATCCGGAGTAGATCGAGCGGCATTAGCGGCGCGGCTTCGCCCCACTCGCGCCATACGAGCGTCGCACCGGCGAGGATTCCGGCCACGATCATCGCGGTTCCGAAGCCCGAGCTTTCGCGCGCGAACGTCTCTGCACCCGAGACGATTAGGCCCATCATCGCGGCCGAAAGGAGCGCGGACGGCCAGTCGAACGGCTTCCCGTGGCCATGTGGATCGGGCAGCGACTTCCGCCCGACGACGAGGGCTGCGATCCCGATCGGCAGGTTGATCAGGAACAGCCATTGCCAGGAGGCGACGCTGAGGATCAGCGCTGCGAGGGTCGGCCCGATCGCGGCCGACATCGACAGCACCATCGCATTATAGCCTATCCCCCGCCCGAGCATGCTCGCAGGATAGGTCGCGCGGACGAGCGCCGCGTTCATGCTCATGATGCAGGCCGCGCCGATGCCCTGGAACACGCGCGCAGCGACCAAAAGGCCGAGGGTTCCGCCGGCAGCGCAGCCGACGGATCCGAGCGTGAACAGCGCGAGTCCCGGAATGTAGATGCACTTGTAGCCGATGCGGTCGCCGAGCGCGGCGAGCGGCAGCAAAAGGATGGTTATGGTGAGCTGATAGGCATTGATCACCCACACCGACGACGCCGGTGAGGCACCGAGCTCGCGCGCGATCACCGGCAGCGCAACGTTGGCGATGGCACCGTCGAGGACTGCCATGGTCAGCGCCAGCCAGATGCCGACCACCGCCCAGTATCGGCGGGGGATCGGCAGCCCGTCTTCGGGTTGGTGGGTGTAGTCGGTCGCTGTCTGTACGTTCACTGCTGAAACCCATTGCTAGGCTTCCTAACGAACCGCAACCCGACCGGATGCTACGGCTGAATGGAACTCGAGTATCCGGACCCGATGAACGAGTGGCTCGGGCTGACGGCGGGATTCGAAAGACCGACATGCCCGAATAAAGGTCTCGGTAACCATTCGCCCGTAGCCTCCGCATGCGAGGAGGAAGGCGTCAGGTGAGCCGTCAGCAGAGCCGCATCGCGAATATCGCGCCGGACCATCCGCTCAGCGAGCTGGAGCCGGAGCTGATCAAGCGCGGCGTGCTGATGCCGCTGATCTCCGTTGTCGTTCCGGTGAAGAACGAGGAGGATGCGATCCTTCCGTTCGTGCAGCGCGTCTCAGCGATCCTCGATGAGATCGCTCTCAACCAGAGCTGGGAAATCCTGTTCGTCGACGACGGAAGCGCCGATGCGACCCTGGCCGCCATCGCTACCGCGAATTCCCGTGAGCGCCGCGTGCGCGGTCTCTCGCTCTCGCGCAATTTCGGCAAGGAAGCGGCGTTGACCGCCGGCCTCGACCATGCGCGCGGGCGAGCGGTCATTCCGATGGACGTCGACATGCAGGACCCGCCCGAGGTGCTGCCCGAAATGGTCGCCAAATGGCTCGACGGCTATGAGATGGTGTTCGGAGTCCGCCGCACCCGCGACGAGGATTCGTTCGCCAAGCGCCTGACGGCAAGTCTCTTCTACCGCGCGCACAATCTCGTGTCGCAGGACAAGATCCCTGAGAATGCCGGCGACTTCCGGCTGCTCGACCGCAAGGTAGTCGAGGTTATCCGCAAGCTCCCCGAGCGCAACCGGTTCATGAAGGGTCTGTTCGCCTGGGCGGGGTTCAAGCAGGCCTCCGTCGAATATGATCGGGTTGAGCGCGAAACGGGCAAGAGCAAGTTCAACTATTGGAAGCTGTGGACGCTCGCGCTCGACGGGATCACGTCTGCCTCGACGGTGCCGCTGCGAGTCTGGAGCTACGTCGGGGCGGTCGTCGCGCTGTTCGCCCTCGGCTACGCCGGATTTCTGGCCCTCGACACGATGATGTTCGGCAATGCGGTGCCAGGCTACGCCTCCATCATGGTCTCGGTGCTGTTCCTCGGCGGCGTGCAGCTGATCTCGCTTGGCGTGCTCGGCGAATATGTCGGGCGCATCCTGACGGAGACGAAGCAACGGCCGCTCTACGTCGTGCGCGATACGATCGGCATTGACGCTTAGCGTCCCAAGATCTGGTCGACGAGCTGGCGCAGGTTTGCGAACTCGGCGAGCCGAAGCCCGTCCCCGCCTTTCACCCCGCGAGGCACCCAGCCAGTTTCGAATCCTAGCTTCGCCGCTTCCTTGAGACGCAATCCGGCATGCGCGACGGGCCGGATTTCTCCCGATAGCGCGATTTCTCCCAGAACTACGGCGCCCTGTGGCACCGGCCGCTCTGAAAGCGCTGAAACCAGTGCCGCCGCCACGGCAAGGTCCGCTGCCGGGTCGCCCAGGCGGTAGCCGCCGGCGACGTTGAGATAGACCTCAGCCGTCGCGAAGCTGAGGCCGCAGCGCGCCTCCAGCACAGCGAGGATCATCGCGAGACGGCCGCTGTCCCAGCCGACCGCCGCTCGGCGTGGTGTCGCCCCGGTCGCTAGGCGCACCGTCAGCGCCTGAATCTCCACCAGCACGGGACGTGAGCCTTCCATCGCTGGGAAGACGCTGGTGCCGCTGACCGGCTCGCCGCGGTGCGTCAGGAACAGCGCGGAAGGGTTCGGCACCTCCGTCAGCCCCTGCCCTTCCATCGCGAAGACGCCGATCTCGTCGGTGCCGCCGAAGCGATTCTTCATCGCTCGGAGGATGCGATACTGGTGGCTGCGCTCGCCTTCGAAGCTCAGCACCGTATCGACCATATGCTCAAGGACCCGCGGTCCGGCGATCGTCCCGTCCTTGGTGACGTGGCCGACGAGAACCAGCGCGGTGCCGCGCTCCTTCGCGAAGCGGACGAGCTCCTGCGCCGAGGCTCGGACCTGGCTTACCGTTCCCGGCGCTCCCTCCATCAGGTCCGAGTGCATGGTCTGGATGGAATCGATGATCAGCAGCGCTGGCGGCTCGACATCGCCGACGGTGGTCAAAATGTCACGGACCGATGTCGCCGCTGCGAGACGGACGGGCGCTCCGCCGAGGCCCAGCCGAACCGCGCGAAGCCGCACCTGCTCGGCAGATTCCTCGCCCGAGACATAGACGACCTTGTATCCCTCGCTCGCCAGCCGCGCCGCCACCTGGAGCAGTAACGTCGACTTGCCGATGCCTGGATCGCCGCCAACCAGCATCGCAGATCCTTCGACGATGCCGCCACCGATCGCCCGATCAAACTCGGAAAGGCCGCTCGGCAAGCGTTCCGGAAGAGCTGCCGGTGTTTCGAGGCCGACGAGCGGGATCAACCGGCCGCCTCCCTGCAGATTGTGCTTGGCGGCGAAGATACTCGAAAC
This sequence comes from Sphingomicrobium sp., assembly GCA_035639115.1. GTDB lineage: Bacteria > Pseudomonadota > Alphaproteobacteria > Sphingomonadales > Sphingomonadaceae > Sphingomicrobium. The sequence goes on from DASQYQ010000223.1 coordinate 7,958, forward strand.
TTCGGCCGCTTCCTGGACGAGCGTATTCCACTCGGCGCAATCGGGACATTGCCCCTGCCAGCGAGTGCTGACGGAGCCGCATGCCTGACAGAGGTAGCGCGACTTCGGCTTGGCCATCGGCGGAACAATACACGAACATCGGTCGCGCGAAAGCCCGAAGTTGATGCCCACAGCAGCCGTGCAGACCTCCCCGAAAAGGCTTGCTATGCGAGTCCGATGAATGAGGAAACACTCGCCCCGCTAGGGATCCTGCTTCTAGCCGCGTGCCTCATCGCGATGCTCACCCGGCGCTTCGGCTGGCCCTACGCCGTCGGCCTTGCGGCTGCGGGCATAGGCATTGCCTATCTTCCGATTGCGCCAGTCATTCCGTTGTCGCGCAATCTCATCTTCAACATTTTCCTGCCCCCGCTGGTGTTCGAGGCGGCGCTGCAACTCGGTTGGAATTCCTTTCGCCGGGAGCTTCCCGTCACTCTGCTGCTTGCATTCGCAGGTGTGGCGATCGCCGCACTGGTGGTCACCGTCGGAATGCATTGGATCGTCGGTTGGAGCTGGATCGGCGCCGCCTTCTTCGGCGTCCTCATCGCCGCCACCGATCCAGTTAGCGTGATTGCTTCCTTCCGCGAACTGAAGGTCGAACCCCGGCTCAGCATGCTTGTGGAATCCGAAAGCCTTCTGAACGACGGGGTGGTCGCTGTAGGTTTCGTCGTGCTCGCAGGAATTATCGGCGGCGGATCATCGAGCCCGCTCGCCGCAGCGGGATCATTTCTGTGGACGATGGGGGGCGGAGCGCTGATCGGCACACTTGCCGGCGGCGCGACGCTGCTGATCGCCGGGAAGACTGAGGATCACCTAGTGGAGATAACCCTCACCACGATCGCGGCCTACGGTTCGTTCCTGTTCGCCGAGCACTTCCACGCTTCGGGCGTGTTCGCCTCGATGGCTGCGGGGCTCGTGATCGGCAGCCTCGGTTGGAACGGCGCGATCTCGGAGCACGGTCGCGAACACCTCATGTCGGCGTGGGATTATTTCGCCTTCCTCGCGAACTCGTTCGTCTTCATCCTGATCGGAATGCAAATCGCGTCGGCGCCGGTGTGGCGTGTCGGCCTCGTGGCGATCTCCGTCGCGGTGATGCTCGTACTCGTTGGGCGAGCTGTGTCGGTTTATCCATTAGCTGCCCTGTTCCGGCGCTCGCATCTGGCGGTGCCGGCGCGGTACCAGCACATTCTCGTCTGGGGTGGGCTTCGCGGAGCTCTGGGCCTCGCTTTGGCTCTTGCGTTGCCGCCCGTTCCCGAACGAACGCCGATCATCCTGACCACGTTCATCGTCGTCGCGTTC
>DASQYQ010000224.1:0-4603 GCA_035639115.1 Sphingomicrobium sp.
GGAACCACTCGAGGCTCAGCCATTCGTCGCGGAACTTGCCGTTGAAGCTCTCGTCGGTGCCATTCTGCCAGGGTTTGCCAGGATCGATGTGCGCGGTGTGAATCCCGGAATCGACGAGCCATTTGAGAATTGCGCGGCTGACGAACTCGGGACTGTAATGCAACAGTTCCGTGCCAAGCGGTGGGGACGCTTACGCTGGATCAAGCGATGTCTGGCGACTACTTGGGCGGTCGCGCCGCCCGCCGATTCACGGGCACATCTCTTCGGTGCCTCGTCACGGGCTTCGCGGTGTCGGCTGCCTCAAACAATTGCCGAAGCCCGTGTTCCAACAGGTCGACGGCCTTCCCCAAGGCGCCGAGTTGTCCAACCCGGACTATCGCGACGGGTCGGCGCAGGTCAAACGATGGGGGACGCAATATTTTCACGCGATCGATGGAACGATTCCTGGCAATGAAGCGAGCGGGTAGCAGCCCGACACCATGACCGGCCTGAACGAACGCCAGCTGCATTTGGATGTTGTTGACTTCAGCCGCAATCATGGGGGTGAAGCCGGCACGCTCCATCCGATCGATGAGGCTCGCCCGAAGAAAGCACCCGGGCGGATTGAGCACCCAGGGTGCCCGGCCCAGACTTTTCCAATCACCGTCGACGTTGCCTGCGGCGCCTTGAACGATCTCCATGCGGTCGCTGGCGATGATATTCGTCAGGAGCGGTGGAGGCGCGGTTTTACCTTCGGGCAAAGGCACCGCGGCAACGTCGAGTTCACCCGCGAGCAGCCGCTGAATCAATTGTTCGCTCGACAACTGCACTCGGACCTTGGGGTATTTCTCGGTCAGCGCCCGAATAGGTTCGATAAGCGCCCCCTCGGCCAGGGCATACGAGATCCCTATGCGCAAGAGGCCGTGGGGTTCAGCGCCGCTCGACGTAAGAGATTTCAGAGCCTCCGTCCGCTGCAGCAGATCTCGCGCCTGTTCGAGCACCCTGGAGCCCAGCGAGTTCAGACGCGGCGGCTTTACCGAGCGGTCGAGCAACTCGGCACCCAATGCAGCCTCCAGCCTTTGCACTTGCCGGGTAATCGCAGAGGGCGTCCGGAATAGACGACCGGCTGCACCGGCGATGGACCCGGCATCGGCAAATTCTACGAGGGCGCGCAAATCTTCGAGCATGGGGGCCTCCTAAGCGTTCTCCCGATGAACAACAGCATCGTGCGGCACTGGCATTATTATCGTGATAATAATGAATTTGTGGAATTTATTTTCCTGCATCAGAATTCCAGGCAATTCATGTCTCGAGGAGATCTGCATGCCTACTGCGATCCAAGTTCGGCGGACCGCAATTACCTCGCCCGAACTTACGCCGCCGGTCGGCCCGTTTTCCCAGGCGACCGAAGCCGGTGGTTTCATCTACTTCAGCGGTCAGGTCGGTCAAGACCCGACGACGGGCAAGCTGGTGGCGGGAGGAATTGCGGCGGAGACGAATCGCATCTTCCAGAATCTCTCGGCGGTTCTCAAGGCGGCCGGCAAGAGTTTCGATAATGTCGTGCGCGCCGGCGTGTATCTCGCGAACATGAATGACTTCGTCGCGATGAACGGCATCTACGCAAAGCATTTCAGTCAGCCCTTTCCCGCCCGCACGACGATCGCGGTGGCCGCGCTGCCCCTCGGGGCCTGCGTTGAGATCGACCTCGTCGTCAAGGCTTGAGGATCACAACACGGGAAGACAAAATGACCAAGATCATTTTATCCATGTGTGTTGCGGTTTCCGTACTTTCGTTTGATGCGCGGGCCCAAAGCACCCAGGACGAGCGCCATTATGCGGACGGCCCGGTCACTCTCGTTCAAGAAATAGCAGTCGAGTACGGGCACTTTGAGGACTACATCGATTGGCTGAATTCGACGTGGAAGCCGACCATGGAAGCCACGAAGAAAGCAGGGATCATCATCGATTACAAGGTCTTCAGTTCCACTCCACCATCGCCGGATCACCCCGATGTCATTCTGTGGATTACTTATAAGAACATGGCGGCGCTAGATAGGGGCGTCGAAGAAGAAGCAGTGGCCAGGAAAGTGATCTGTAGCACCGAGTGTCAGAACAAGGCCAGGGTTGGCCGGAATGAATACAGAAAAGTCACGCGTAGGGAATATATTCGCGAACTTGTCCTGAAATGACGATGAAGCTCTATTCCTGGGATATCAGTCCCTACTCGGCGCGAGTACGGATGCAGATCTACGCCAAGGGTCTCACCGACATCGCGATCGAGCAGCCGCCGACTTACTTCACGCCGAAGTTCTACCAGGACCATCCGATCGGCCGCATCCCGTTCCTGGAGATCGACGGCGAGGCGATACCGGAGTCGGCCGTGATCGCGGAGTATCTCGAGGAGGTCTATCCCGAGCCTTCGCTGCTGGGCGCAACGCCGCGCGAGAGCGCCCACATCCGCACCCTGGCCCGCATCGGCGACATTTACCTGATGAACAACACGTTCATGCTCGCGGGTCAGGTCCCGGTCCTCGCCGCCCAGACCCCCGTCACCACCGGCAACGAAGGCATCGTCGCGCTGCTGCGCGGCCAGCTGGCGAGCAGCACCAAGGCGCTGGACCGGATGATCGGCCGCGACGGCTTCGCATGCCTGGGCCGCGTCACCCTGGCCGACTGCGCGCTCGTGCCGGCGCTCTTCTATCTGGAGATCGTGCTGGCGATCAGGGGTCTCGCCGACCCGATCGCCGCGAACGCCAACGTGGCCGCCTACTGGGCGGCGATCCGGAGAGACGAGTACGCGGCGCGCGTCCTGGCGGAGCTGCACCGGGGGCTGGAGGAACGCCGCGAACTGACCCGCTCCGGCGAGATCGAGAAGAGAAGGGCGGCAGCCCGCGCGGCAAGGGAAGCAGCGGAGCGGGCCTAGCCACGGTCATCGAGAGATGCGTCCGCGGCCAGAAAAGGCTGAGCGCGAGGACTGCTTTCCGGAGCATGTCCCCCTCCCCGAGTGGATGTCCAGAACCGTGAAAAAGACGCTACGCCGTTGCCCTTGGAGGGTCAAGCCACGCTGGACTGCTGCTTGAGCGGCAAGCGGTTGATCATGGCAACGTCCGCTTTGGGGAAGTTCGTACGTCCGCTTTGGGTGGTCGATACCGTCCTTGGTTGTGTCAAGAGTCTTTCGCACTTTTTTCGGCGGTAGCCCGATCTGTTCTCAAGCAGCTGCCTCTTCGGGAAGCGGGTTGAGCAGCGTTTCCATTGCGAGATACCGCCGCTTGCCCCACTTCGTGCTCGCGATGTGTCGCAGTCGTGCCGCGACCAGCATCAACGCTGAATGTCCGTCCGGGAATGCGCCGACCACACGCGTGCGCCGGCGAATCTCGCGGATGATCCGCTCGAGCGGATTATTCGTTTTGATTTGTCGCCAGTGATTGCTCGGGAACGCAAAGTAGGTCAGTGTCTCGTGCGCCTTGGCTTCCACGAGCTCGGCCGCCTTCGTTAGACGCATCGCGCGCAGCTTCGCGATCACCTCGCGTATCTTGTCCTCGGCGCAGCGACGATCCTCCTGGGCATGGATCGCTTTCAACATTCGCGCCACGTCGGCTACCTTGCCCTTCGGCACGTTGCTGAACACATTGCGATAGAAGTGGACGACACAGCGCTGCCACTGCGCGTCGGGGAAGAGCTCGGCAGCTGCCTCGACGAGACCCAGACAAGCGTCCGAGATGATGAGCTGCACGCCAGCCAGTCCACGGTCTTTAAGATGCCGTAGGAACCCGCGCCAACCCTCGAGATCTTCCTTCTGACCCTCGGCCACACCCAGAATCTGGCGGTGACCATCGACGCCAACGCCAATCGCAACGAGTACCGATACGTTGCGTACTTCACCGGCCCAACTGCGCTTGAGCACCACCCCGTCGAGGAACAGGTACGCAAACTCGCCCTCGATCTTACGGTTGCGCCAAGCTTCGATGTGGCGGTAGATCTTCTGGTTGAGCCGCGACACCGTGCCCGAGCTCACCCGGGTGCCCCACAGCGCTTCGGTGATGTCTTCGACCCGCCGCACGCTCACCCCCGCCAGGTACATCTCCACCAACGCTTCCTCCACCGACGACTCGCGCCGCCGATAGCGCTCGATGATCGCCGTCTCGAACGGCAGCGAGCGCAGCTTCGGCACCTTCAGGGTGACCACGCCCGCTTTCGTTTCGAGCTTCCGCTCGTAACTACCGGCGCGCGTGTCCACACGCTCGGGCGAGCGTTCGTAGCGTGTCGCCCCGCAGATCCCGTCGGCCTCCGCCTGCAGCAGCGCGTTCAGTGTCTCCTCGACGCTCGAACGCACCACCGCGTCGACATGTCCGCGGAGCTCCGCCGTATCGACTCGAATCGCGTCTTTCAATCCTTCCGCTGTATCCTCTGCCATGGTGGCCTCGCTGTGGTCTGGGTCATGGATTGCCTCGCAGCTACCATTGAACCAGATCGAGGCCACCGCCTCGAATGTGCGAAATTTATGTTACGTCATCATCCGCCTCACGGACCGAACTGCCATGTCGCAAGCCCCGCTCGCTTCTCGCTCCGAAGTGCGCAATACACCGCCGTTTCGCGCCGATCACGTCGGCTCGTTCCTGCGTCC
>DASQYQ010000225.1:0-2763 GCA_035639115.1 Sphingomicrobium sp.
GCGGCTGTCGGCGCCCTTTCGGCCCGGAGTTCGCTCGATGGTGCCGTAACCCGGCGCGAGCGTTGCGAAGATCGGATCGAGCATGTCGACCACAAGATTGTCTCCGCCGATCATGAGGCAATAGCCGCGCTCCAGCCCCCAGATCCCGCCCGAGGTGCCGACGTCGACATAATGGACGCCATGGTCGGCGCATTCCCGATAGCGGCGGATGTCGTCCTTGAAGAAGCTGTTGCCGCCGTCGATGATGACGTCGCCGGCCTGTGCGATCGCCCTTAGCGCAGCCACGGTCTCCTCGGTCGGCGCGCCCGCGGGCACCATCACCCAGAAGATTCGCGGCGCCTCCAGTTTCGCGGCGAGCTCCTCGAGCGATGTAGCGCCGTCCGCGCCCTCCTCGGAAAGCTTGCGGACGCTTTCCTGATCGCGGTCGAAGCCGACCACCTCGTGCCCGCCGCGCATCAAGCGCCGCGCGATATTCGCTCCCATTCGGCCGAGGCCAATAAGTGCAATGCGCAAATCCAATCTCCGAAAAAGGCGAGAGGCGATGCCTAGGGCGAACGTCCGATGGAGGCCAGCGGCGATGCGTTTACTTCGACTTGACTGCGCCGGGACCCGCCCCGTTGCCGACGAAACGGCTGTTCGGCTCGCCGGGCCGAGCTGGATTCGGCCGCCAAAGCGCCGCACCCTGAGGATCGGGATTCGGACCTTTGTTGGGGGTGCTCATGGTCAGCTCTGTTCGGTCGCGGCCAAGTCATTACGACATGCTCGGTGTTGCTCCTTCGGCCAGCGAGGAGGAGATCAGGCAGGCGTTCGCGAAAAAGATGACGCTCTTCGCTGCGCGTCCGCTCGGGGCAACGGCCCAGGTCATCGGAGCCTATGAGACCCTCAAGGATCCCGTTCGGCGACGCAATTACGACCAGTCGCTCGGACTTCTCGAAGAAGCTCCGCCGCCCAAACCGGCCTTTTCGATACCGCGCGCGTGGCAGCCATTCACCGTTTCGGTGCACACCGAACTGATGGACGAGGCGCCGCTCAAGGTGGCCCGGGATCCTGATCCGCGAATCGTCGCTCCATTGCATAAAGAACAGCGGCGCTCGGAACCGCTGATCCAGCAGGTGCTGGCGGCGCGAAGGGACGCTTTGGACAGCGTCGACTATCCTTCTCAGTGGAAGGGACCGGCCTTGACCCTCGGCGGCCTCGTCCTCGGTGCCGGAATCCTCGGAGCGATGGCTGGCCTGTCGGTCGGCGGCGATGCAGCCGCTCAGGCCGAGCCGGTTCCGACGTTGGCGGCCGCTGGGCTGGCCCACCATGCGCTCGCCAAGCAGGCAGCAATGCCGTCGCGCTCCGCGACAGGATCTCATCTTTAAGGACCCATTGCGGACCTTGGCCGGCGATGCCTAGTGTCCGCAGCCATGAAGCGAGCAATTCTTATTCCGGCGGTCGTTGCGCTCGCCTTGACCCTGAGCGGCTGCATGGCGGCAATGGCAGCGTCGGCGGTGTCGATGGCCGCGACCGCTGCTGAAGGGCATCCCAAGAGCAACGAAGCGCTGAAGCCCCAGGCGCTGAACGACTGCAGCAACCGCGCCGCTCAATATGGGGCCATCCACATCATCGACGTCGAGCAGCATTCGGTCGGCAAGATCATCGTCTGGGGCACAGTCGACGACGGGAAGCAGAAACGCTCGTTCGAATGCGACTACGGGGCCAGAATCACCGGGTTCAAGCTCAGAGCGATCGCGCACTCGCCCCAGCCCTGAGTTGCGAAGGCTCGCGATCCGCTTCAGTCTGGCTCGATGATCCTCAAGACCTCGCTCGCCGTCGCGGCGCTCTTCGCTGCTCCCGCCGCGGAAGCGCAGGCACCTGCCCTTCCCTTCACGCTCAAGCAGGTCGGGCCGGGAGTTTATGCGGCGATCGATGGACCGGACCACAAGGCCGGATCGAACGCCGGCTTCGTCATCGGGGACGATGGCGTGCTGGTGGTCGACGCCTTCTTCAATCTCGACGCCGCGAAGGCACTGGTCGGCGAGATCCATAGGCTGACGCCCAAGCCGATCCGCTACGTGGTCAACACGCATTATCACGTCGACCATACGGGCGGCGACCAGGCCCTGCGGGACGCCGGTGCTGTGATCATTGCGCATCGCAACGTCCGCGGATGGGTTCGGACGAACAATATCAACCTGCTCGGCGATCGAATCACGCCAGAGATGAAGGCCGCGATCGAAACGCTGCCGCTTCCGGACGTGACGACGGACAAGGACCTCACCGTGTGGCTCGGCTCGCGCAAGGTGGTGGTTCGGACCGTGCTCGGGCACACCGGCGGCGACCTCACCATCTTCGTGCCCGATTCGAAGGTGCTGTTCACCGGCGACATGCTGTGGCGAAAGATCCCGCCCAACCTCATCGACGGATCGGTGAAGGAATGGGCGGCGACCGACGCCGACTTCGAGCGCATGCCCGGCGCCGAGCGAATCACTTATGTCCCGGGCCACGGCGACGTTGCGAACCTGAAGGACGTCGAGGACTTCCGCTCCTACCTGCTCGATTTGCGAAGGCTCGTGACCGAGGGGCGCAAGGCGCGGCTCGCGGGCGACGCTCTGGCAAGCGAGGTCACTCCGAAGCTGAAGGCGCTCCACCCCGACTGGACAATCAGCGACCGGGCCGCGTCATTCGAGGTCCGCTATATGGACGAAGAGCTGGGCGGGACGAAGAAGCGCCCCGTGCCGCAGCCTGACTGAAAGCTAGCGCCCGCGGCGCTCGATGCCG
>DASQYQ010000226.1:0-6738 GCA_035639115.1 Sphingomicrobium sp.
GTCGCCGAAGCTGTTCAGCCCCTCGCGCTTCACGCTCTCGAAGCCCTCGCGCACGTCCTTCTCGGACCAGGCGAGCCGCATTCCCTTGCCGCCGCCGCCGGCCGAGGCCTTCATCATCACCGGGAAGCCAATGTCCTTGGCGATCTTCACCGCCTCGTCCGTGGTCGCGATGTCGCCGAGATAGCCGGGCACGACGTTGACGCCCGCCTTCGCCGCGAGTTTCTTGGATTCGATCTTGTCGCCCATCGCGGCGATCGCCTTGGGCGGCGGCCCAATGAAGACGATCCCCGACTTGGCGAGCGCCTTGGCGAAGCTCTCGCGCTCGGAGAGGAACCCATAGCCCGGGTGCACCGCCTCGGCGCCAGTCGCCTTGCAGGCGTCGATGATCAGCTCGGCCTTGAGGTAGGATTCACTCGCGGGCGGCGGCCCGAGGCGAACCGCCTCGTCCGCCATCTTCACGTGCGGCGCGCGGGCGTCTGCGTCGGAATAGACCGCGACCGTCTTGATGCCCATGCGCCGAGCAGTGCGGATCACCCGGCACGCAATCTCCCCGCGGTTGGCGATCAGAATTTTCTTAAACATCGCGATTCAACGACCTGATCATTCCAACTCCGAGTGCCAACCACGCAAAAGAATCCGGTACCAGCCGACATAGGTGTTCGCCGTGACTATGCACGGCATGCCTCGTCATCGACGCAATCACCCAGCGTTTCAGCGGAGACCGACGTTCCGGCGACGAACGAATAGAAGAAGCTCCAGCAACCAAGCATGACCACTCGCGAGATGCTCACTCCGCCGCCTCGTCGAGTGGCGGCCGGTTGTGGCCGAGCAGGCGAAGCACCTCGTCGGCGGCGTCGGCGAGGTTGGTGCCAGGGCCGAAGATCGCTTGCACTCCGGCTGCTCGGAGCATCGCATAGTCCTGCGGCGGGATGACCCCGCCGGCAACCACCTTGATGTCGGCGCGGCCCATGTCCTTCAGCGCTTCGATCATCTCCGGGATGAGCGTTCGGTGGCCCGCCGCGAGCGAACTTGCGCCGACTACGTCGACGTCATTGTCGATCGCCATTTGCGCCGTCTCGAGCGGCGTCTGGAACAATGGTCCGGGGATGACATCGAAACCGAGGTCAGCGAAGGCCGACGACACCAGGTTCGCCCCGCGGTCGTGCCCGTCCTGGCCCATTTTCGCGACCATGATCCGCGGTTTTCGGCCGAGCCGCTCGGCGACCGAGCGAGTGCCCTCTTCCGCCATCTTCCAGCGGCCGTCACTGCGGGCGTTGCCGTAGATTCCGCGCACCGGCTCGGGCTTGGTGCCGTAGCGGCCGAACGCTCGTTCCAGCGCATCCGAAATCTCGCCGAGCGTGCAGCGAACGCGCGCCGCTTCGACGCTCAGCCGGAGCAGATTCTCGTTGCCGCGCGCGCCTTTCTCAAGCGCATCCAGGGCCGCACGCGCCTTCGCCTCGTCACGCCCCGAGCGCACCTTCTCGATCTTCGCGATCTGCGACGCCCGAACCTTGGCATTGTCGACCTCGAGAATGTCGACCGCCGGCTCGTTCTCAAGCCGGTAGCGGTTTACTCCGACGATCACCGTCTCGCCCGTATCGACCTTCGCGGCGCGCGCCGCAGCGGCCTCCTCGATGCGGTGCTTGGGCAGTCCTTCGGCGACTGCCTTGGTCATTCCGCCGTGGGCCTCGACTTCCTCGATCAGAGCCCAGGCTTTCTCTTCCAGCTCGCGGGTGAGCTTCTCGACGTAAAAGCTGCCGCCGAGCGGATCGGCAACGGTTGTCACTCCGCTTTCCTCGGCCAGGATCAGCTGGGTGTTGCGGGCGATTCGCGCCGAGAAATCGGTCGGCAGCGCGATCGCCTCGTCGAAGCTGTTGGTGTGCAGCGACTGCGTCCCTCCGAGCACCGCCGCCAGCGCCTCGATCGTTGTTCGGACGATATTGTTGTAGGGGTCCTGTTCGGTCAGGCTGACTCCCGACGTCTGGCAGTGCGTTCGCAACACCTTCGACCGGCCGTTCTTGGCCCCGAGGCCGGTCATGATCCGATGCCACAGAGTCCGCGCCGCGCGCAGCTTCGCGACTTCCATGAACAGGTTCATTCCAATGCCGAAGAAGAAGCTCAGCCGCGGAGCGAAATCGTCGATGTCGAGACCGTCGGCCTTCGCACAGCGGACATATTCCATGCCGTCGGCGAGCGTGTAGGCGAGCTCCTGAACCGCCGTCGCTCCCGCCTCGTGCATGTGATAGCCGCTTATTGATATCGAGTTGAACTTCGGCATCTCCGACGCGCAGTAAGCGATGATGTCGGAGACGATCCGCATCGAGGGTTCGGGCGGGTAGATGTAGGTGTTGCGGACCGCGAACTCTTTCAGGATGTCGTTCTGGATCGTGCCGGTGAGCTTGTCGTGCGGGACGCCTTGCTCCTCGCCAGCGACGATGAAGAAGGCCATCACCGGAAGCACCGCTCCGTTCATGGTCATGCTGACCGACATCTCGCCGAGCGGGATTCCGTCGAACAGCAGCTTCATGTCCTCGACGGTATCGATCGCGACCCCGGCCATTCCGACGTCCCCGGCAACGCGCGGATTGTCGCTGTCGTAGCCGCGGTGGGTGGCGAGGTCGAAGGCCACGCTCAGGCCCTTTTGTCCAGCGGCTAGGTTGCGCCGGTAGAAGGCGTTGGATTCCTCGGCGGTGGAGAAGCCGGCATATTGGCGGATGGTCCACGGCCGGCCGGCGTACATCGTCGCATAGGGCCCCCTGGTGAACGGCGCGAGGCCTGGGAAACCGCTGTCGATACCGGCATCGTCTTCTGGTCCGTAGACGGCGTTGAGGCGAATGCCCTCGAACGTTTCGAGCGAGAGGTCCTTGCCCCGCGACTCCTTTTCGGCGAGCTTTTCCCAGTCTGATTTTGACGGCTTGTCGGTCACGGCGCGGGGCTTAGCGCCCTCACCCGGCAAATCCAATCAGTGAGCGTCCCTCGGAGTCTCCATGATCTCGGTCAGCACGCCGCCCATATCCTTCGGGTGAATGAAGAATACCGGAGTTCCGTGAGCGCCGATGCGCGTAGGCCCAAGGATCCGCGCTCCCTTGCTTTCGAACCAGGCGCGCGCCTGCTCGATATCCTCTGCCTCGAAGCAGACGTGGTGCTGTCCGCCCGCCGGGTTCTTCTCGAGGAAGTTCACGATCGGCGACGTTTCGCCAAGCGGTTCGATGAGCTCGATCTGGCTGTTGGGCGTATCGACGAAGCACACGCGCACGCCCTGCGCCGGGAGGTCGAACGGCTCTGCCTCAGGTTCGGCGCCGAACATTTTGCGGTAGGTCTCGAGGCTCCGCTCGATCGACGGCGTCGCCACTCCAACGTGATTCAGTCGTCCCAATCGCATCATCTTCTCCGTCATTCCCGCGAATGCGGGGAACGCACTAGCCGCAAGGCCAATCGCGCTGGTCTCGTGTCGCTAAGAAAGGAAGCGTGATCCCGGATCAAGTCCGCCGGCGACGATGTTCGCTCAACATGTCTGCATCTTGCTCTTGACGCCGCCCGCGAGCGCATAGGCATCGCCGCTGCGGACATAATGCTCCTTGAACTCCCTCGAGCCCGCAAAATAGACCATGTCGAAGCCCTTGCCCGGCTGGATATTGTCGATCCGCCCGTTGATCTGGGTCGGGTTCTTGCCCTCCACCGCGCCGGAATTGTCATAGGTCATCGGAAGGGTGACGAGTTGCTTCGGCCCTTGGGGAGTAAGTTCGACCAGAGTCGCCGTGCTGCACGAATAGCCCTGCCAATTGCCTGCCCCGTTGACGGTGACGATCGGGAGATTGCCGAAGCTTCGGTTGACGCTCCAGTCAACGATCTTGCCGAACGAGCCGGTCTCCGCCGCTGGAACGAACTTCTTCACCACCTCGAAGCCCTTTTCGGATTGCTTCAGATAGACGATCGCCAGCTTTCCCGAATTGACGTGCGAGGGATTCATGACCTCGCCTGGGCTGAGCAGGACGGGACCGAACGGCGCGTCGATCAGTTCGCCGGGCGTATATTTGATGTCTTCCTTGAGTTGCCCCTGCTTCTTCAGGACAACCGAGTCCTTGCTTCCGAAGGCAGACCTGAAGGCCGCGGCGAGCGGCTTCTCAGGAACGTTCGAAGGCTTCTCGGCTGCGGGCTTGGGCTTTGCGCCGACGGACACCGCGGCGGAAACGAGAAACAGTGCAACGACAAAGCGTTTCATGTCGGCCTCCACTGTTGGGCCGGGGCGAGTCGCCAGGACGCGCTCGTTACATCCGCATTGATAGTTCTTGCAATAAACCAAGGTTTATAGCGGCTTTGGAACGCTCAGGCCTCCACCCGGACGTCGGTCGTCACGCTGTTGGCGATGAAGCAGGCCTCGTGGGCACGATGATGGAGGTCGGCGACGGCAGCTGCGTCCGGCGGGGTGCCGCCCCAGGTGACGCGCGGATGGAGCGTGACACTGGTCATCGCCATCTTTCCGTCGGCGCGCTTCCCGAGCACCCCTTCCGCCTCGTCGACATATTCGTCGACGACAAAGCCAGAGCGCCGAGCGAAGTCGACGAAGAACAGCATGTGGCAGGAAGAGAGCGAGGCGACGAACGCCTCCTCCGGATCGACTGCTTTGGCGTCGTTCCACGGTGCCGGAACGATGTGCGGGCTCGGGCTCGCGGGCACCGTCACGCCGCCGTCAAACGTCCATTCGTGAGCGCGGCTGTACTGGCCCTTGCTGAAGTCCGTGCTCGGATCGCGAGTCCAGCGGATCGTGGCTGTGTAAGCGCTCGTCACAGCGGGATGTTATCGTGCTTCTTCCAAGGGTTCTCGAGCTGCTTGTTCCTCAGCTTCCGTAACCCCATCGCCACCCGCCGCCGAGTCGAATGTGGCATGATCACCTCGTCGATGAAGCCCTTGCTTGCAGCGACGAAGGGATTGGCGAAGCGCTCTTCATATTCGGCGGTGCGCTTGGCGATTTCCTGCGGATCGCCGGCGTCCTTGCGGAAGATGATTTCGACGGCGCCCTTGGCGCCCATCACCGCGATTTCGGCGGTCGGCCAGGCATAGTTCAAGTCGCCGCGCAGGTGCTTGGAGGCCATGACGTCATAGGCCCCGCCATAGGCCTTGCGGGTTATCACGGTGATCTTCGGCACGGTCGCCTCGGCGTAGGCGAACAGAAGCTTCGCGCCATGCTTGATGATCCCGTGATGCTCCTGCCCGACGCCCGGAAGGAATCCCGGTACGTCGACGAAGGTCAGGATCGGAATGTCGAACGCATCGCAGAAGCGCACGAAGCGTGCGGCCTTCTTGGACGAATTGATGTCGAGCACGCCGGCGAGCACCATCGGCTGGTTGGCGACGACTCCGACTGTCCGCCCCTCTATCCGGCAGAATCCAATGATGATGTTCGCTGCATGCGCCGGCTGAAGCTCGAAGAAGTCGCCCTCGTCCGCGACCTTTCGAATCAGCTCGTGCATGTCGTAGGGGGTCGTAGCGCTTGGCGGGACCAGCGTGTCGAGGCTCTCCTCGACGCGGTCGATCGGGTCCTCGCACGGTCGTTCGGGCAGGTCGTGCCGATTGCTCAGCGGAAGGAAGTCGAAGAACTCGCGGGTGGCGAGGAGCGCGTCGATGTCGTTCTCGAACGCGACGTCGGCAACGCCTGACTTGGTCGTGTGGGTGATTGCGCCGCCTAGCTCCTCCTGAGTCACGATCTCGTTGGTGACGGTCTTCACCACGTCGGGGCCGGTCACGAACATGTAGGACGAGTCCTTCACCATGAAGATGAAGTCGGTCATCGCCGGTGAATAGACCGCTCCTCCAGCGCACGGCCCCATGATCAGGCTGACCTGTGGGATGACCCCGCTCGCGAGCACGTTGCGCTGGAATACTTCGGCATAGCCGGCCAGGCTGGCGACGCCCTCCTGGATTCGAGCCCCGCCCGAATCATTGAGGCCGATTACTGGCGCCCCGACCTTCATCGCCATGTCCATGATCTTGCAGATCTTCTGCGCGTGCCGCTCGCTCAGCGAGCCGCCGAATACCGTGAAGTCCTGCGCGAAGACATAGACGAGCCGGCCGTTGATCGTTCCGGATCCTGTAACGACGCCGTCCCCGGGGACCTTCTGCTGGTCCATCCCGAAGTCGGTCGCATTATGCTCGACGAACATGTCATATTCTTCGAAGCTGCCTGGATCGAGCAGCACCGACAGGCGCTCGCGGGCGGTCAGCCGACCCTTGGCATGCTGCGCCTCGATGCGCTTCGCGCCGCCGCCCATGCGCGCAAGTTCACGCCGCTTTTCCAGCTCCTCGATGGTCGTCGCCAAGGCCTCTCTCCTCGTGGCCGCTCCTTCCACGGTCGTCCACCGTCGGTCAACCACGGGCCACCGTTGGAGACCCGTAACTTTACGGATGCATTTCCATCGGGCGCTCTGGGATAACGGGCTGCCGTTTGTGCGCCGCACAATGATGTTGTTTTAGCGCTAACATTAACCCAAGGTACGGAACCGCAACGCCTCCCGGCCCGTTCAGCAGTGTAGGGCAAAGCCACAATTTTGAGGAGGATATAGAAAAGATGCTGACTCGCGTCGGGGTGCCAGTGGAGTACGAAGCCGAGCACTCGGCGCCGGCCCCAGAGCCCACAACTTTGATCTGCTTTTCGCACCTGCGGTGGAACTTCGTGTTTCAGCGCCCGCAGCATCTCATGAGCCGTTTCGCGCGCGAGATGGACGTCATCTTCTGGGAAGA
>DASQYQ010000227.1:0-4898 GCA_035639115.1 Sphingomicrobium sp.
CCGACCTCCTCGTAACCGCAGCTGGCGAAATGGAAGTCGCGGAGAACCGGCTCTGGTAAGCAGTCCGAATTCCCGCTGATCGTCGACCGGCTTGAGCGGCTGGGCCTCAAGCGCCAGCACTGGGCGCTAGTCGCTCGCCGGCGGCCGGCTGACCCATAAAAGGCCCCGGGAAGCAGGCGCTTCCCGGGGCCGTAAATCGCCACTAGTCACGTCAGGCGTGTTCGGCCTCGGCGTCGACGGTCTGCTCGGAGGCCGGCTTCTTGCCGCCACCGATCGCCGACCGCTCGGCACTTCCACCAATGTTGATCTTCCGCGGCTTCATCGCCTCGGGGATTTCCCGGACCAGCTCGATCGAGAGGAGGCCGTCCTTCAGGTCGGCGCCCTTGACCTGGATGTGGTCGGCAAGAGCGAAGCGGCGCTCGAACGAACGGTTGGCGATTCCGCGATAGATGAAGTCGCCGTCCTTCTGCTCCGTCTCGTCCGACTTGCGGCCCGTCACGAGCAGCACGTTCTGCTGAGCCGTGATGTCGATCTCGTCGGGCTTGAACCCGGCGACGGCGAGCTGGATGCAATAATCGTTCTCGCCCTTCTTGATGAGGTCGAAGGGCGGATAGTTTTCCTGTGCCTGCCCAACCGAGCTATTCTCGAGCATGTCGAAAAGCCGGTCGAAGCCGACGGTGGAGCGCCGAAACGGCGCAAAGTCGAAAGCACTGCGCATAGTCATGTCCTCCATTTGAGCGACTAGGCGGGGCGTGTTGCCGCGTGTGGAGCTGGCGCCCCGTCGCCGAACCCATTGTGGCGTTCGGCGCACACTCATTTGGAACAGCTGTTCGGACTTTCAAGACTGTGGAAAACACCTAGTCGCGCGATTGGCACGGTTCGAATCCGCGCCTTATACCGTTCCTCAAATGTCCGACCTGTTTTCGTCCTCCGCAACCGCAGCCGCCGACAATTACGACGCTTCCGCGATCGAGGTCCTCGAAGGCCTCGAGCCTGTCCGCCGAAGGCCCGGCATGTACATCGGCGGCACCGACGCGCGCGCGCTCCACCATCTCGCCGCCGAGGTCATCGACAATGCGATGGACGAAGCGGTCGCCGGCTTCGCAACCCGCATCGAGGTCGAGCTTTCGACCGGCAACCGTCTCAGCGTCACCGACAACGGCCGCGGAATCCCCGTCGACAAGCACCCTAAATACCCCGGCAAGTCGGCGCTCGAGGTCATCATGACCACACTCCACTCGGGCGGCAAGTTCGAGGGCAAGGCGTACAGCACCTCGGGCGGCCTCCACGGCGTCGGGGTGAGCGTGGTCAATGCGCTCTCGACCGAGACGATCATCGAGGTCGCGCGCGACAAGAAGCTCTACCGCCAAAGCTTCGCCAAGGGGCTTCCCACCTCGAAGCTGCAGGAGATCGGCGCCGCCCCCAACCGACGCGGCACCACCGTGATCTTCACGCCCGATCCGGAAATTTTCGGCGCCGACGCGGCCTTCAGCCCCGACCGCCTCTACAAGCTCGCACGCTCCAAGGCGTATCTATTCGCCGGCGTCGAGATCCGCTGGCGCTGCGCCCCCTCGCTTGCCGGAGCGGACGTCCCCGAGCAGGCGGTGTTCCAGTTCCCCGGAGGACTCGCCGATCACCTCGCCGAGCAGCTAGCCGACCGCCCGACCGTCACCAACCAGCCTTTCACCGGCCGCCAGGATTTTCCGCCAGACGCGTCCGGCACTCCCCAGGGCAGCGCCGAATGGGCGGTCGCCTGGCCCCTCTATTCCGACGGTGCGCAGGACTATTATTGCAATACAATCCCGACACCCGACGGCGGCACCCACGAGGCAGGCCTCCGAGCCGCGCTAACCAAGGGCATCCGCGGCTTCGGCGAGCTGGTTGGCAACAAGAAAGCGAAGGACATTACCGCCGACGACGTCATGAACGGCGTCGAGCTCATGCTCAGCGTCTTTATCCGCAACCCTCATTTCCAGAGCCAGACCAAGGACCGTCTCACCTCCCTCGAGGCCGCGCGATTCGTCGAGGCCGCCGTCCGCGACCATTTCGACCATTATCTCGCCGACAACATGGACCGCGGGCGGGCGCTCCTCGGGTCGATCATGGAGCGGATGGACGAGCGCCTCCGCCGCCGCGCCGAACGGGAAGTTCAACGAAAAACGGCGACCTCCGCCCGCAAGCTCCGCTTACCCGGCAAACTCACCGACTGCGCCAATGACGATGCCGACGGGACCGAGCTCTTCATCGTCGAAGGCGACAGTGCCGGCGGCTCCGCCAAGCAGGCGCGCGACCGCAAGACGCAGGCGATCCTCCCGATCCGAGGAAAGATCCTCAACGTCGCATCCGCAACCGCCGACAAGATCCGCGCCAACCAGGAGATCGCCGACCTCCAGCTCGCGCTCGGCTGCGGCACCCGCGACAAGTTCAGTGAGGAAGCGCTGCGCTACGAGCGCATCATCATCATGACAGACGCCGACGTCGATGGCGCCCACATCGCGACGCTCCTGATGACCTTCTTCTTCCAGGAAATGCCCGAGCTAGTTCGCCGCGGCCACCTCTTCCTCGCCCAGCCCCCGCTTTATCGCCTCACCGCCGGTGCCAAGACCCTCTACGCCCGCGACGACGCCCACCGCGCCGAGCTCGAAGCGACGGAGTTCAAGGGCAAGAAGGTCGAGGTCAGCCGCTTCAAGGGCCTCGGCGAAATGAACCCGGGACAGCTCAAGGAAACGACGATGAGCCCCGAGACGCGAAGCCTCATCAAGATCACGCTCCCCGGCCAGTATGAGGACCGCCAGCCGGTGAAGGACTTGGTGGAGCGGCTGATGGGCCGCGACCCGGCGCCGCGGTTCGAGTTCATCCAGAGCCGCGCGTCGGCGGTCGATGAGGAAGAGATCGACGCGTAGCTCGATCTTGATCATTCCACCGAACCGTGAGCCGGGCAATTGGATGTTCGAGCCGCGCTCGTCGATGACGTCCGCGTTTACGAATCCGAACGAGGCTCGCCGAGCTTGGGAGCGCTAATCAGAAGAGACCGTGCGCAGCGCTAGATGATGGAGACGGATTTTCGATTGGCCCTCACCAGAAGAAGTCGTGGATCACGTCGATGACCTCGCCGGTATAAATGTCGACCAGCAGCGCATCGTTGTAATAGCGGACCCAGCGCGTCCCCAAGGGTGCGGGGGGCAGCCGATAATACCAGGGGTCCGTAATCCAGAAGTTGCTCGCATAATAGTCGGGCCATAGCCGCCAGCCGATCCAATACTGAATGTAATCCCAACCGAACGGATCGTAATAGTGGTGGCGGTGATATCTCTGGTGGTGATGCTGCCGCCAGTTTCGCCAGTCATAGCGATGATTGTCGCGCCAATTCTGGTTCCACTCCGGCCGGTGGCTTGTGCCCCCTCTGGCCGTCAACGGCGGCTGGGTGCCGGGTCGAGGAACAGTGCTAACGACCGGCGGCCTAGGCGTGGTGCCGGGTCCGGGCCGAACCAGGGGCGCGTGACCGGGTCTGGCGCCAGGTTGGACGATCGTGGCGCCCGACGTCACCGGCGGCTTGGCGGGTCGCTCGATCCTGACCTGCGCCGAAGCCGGTGCATTCACTCCACGGCCTGTCGCCTCAGGCGGCCTGGACGTCAGGGGTCCCGGTCCACCCGGATGAGAGCGAGCCTCGCCGCCCACACGACCTCCTCCGACCCTGCCCTGTTGCTGAGCGGGGCCTGTCGAAGGACCGGCCTGCGACGATTGCGAGGGATAATTATGCGGCGCTGCAACCGGAGTCGATGAATGGCCCATGTGCCCGGATCGCGTTCCGGGATTCGCTGAACCCGCGTGCGAATGCGAGGCGGCGCCCGAATGGCCGCTGGACTGCGGTCGCGACGCATGTTGCGCCGCGTTGGAACTCGGTTCGGCTTCGACCGATGGCGCGGCCAGAGCGGGGATAGCCGCAATGCCGACGAGCAGAGCAGAAAGAACGACGCGAGACATAACTTGCCTCCGGACAACAAAGCTCGAAATCAAAACTGCGCCCGAGCCATCGCTATTCCCATAAGGATGTTCACGTAACCGGCCGGTCCAGTGCAAGGATTGTGAAGCGACTGCTATGCGGTGAGGCGATGCGCTCCGCCGGATTCTTCGATGACCTCGACGACACTGTCCATGGCCGCTCCGGTCGCGGCGCAACCAAAGGCCTGCGCCAGTTTCTGAGTCCCGAGCAACAACGTGCGTGGATGGAGGGAGGAGCTAGCCCGCACGACTCGAATGAGCGGTTGGACTCGCTCGAACAGCGCTTCAAATATGCAGGGCGCCTCGAGAACCTGCTGCGCCGCCCGCAGGCTCAAGACATCCTCGACATCGTCACGCTCTACGCGGAGCAGTGCATCCCGGTCCCGCGCGCGACCGAGCGCTATTACTGGTCAGTCTCCTGCTTGCCCTCCACCTCCGACAAGCCCCTTCTCCGCGTCAGTGCGAGCTGGATGGAGCTGTTCACTCTGCTTCCTGATGGTGAAGGCCTCCGGGCAAGGTTCATCCTGCACCTGTCGGATTTCACCTCCGACGGATCGTACGAACCCGACCATCTCAACCACGAGCTTCTCGAACTCTGCGTGGCGAAACCTGAGGACGTGAGCCACTTCTACTGGAAGGGGGACACATTTGGAGTGAAGGTCCGCGGCGTTGCCTCAATCCTACGCTTCATCGCCGATCCGCGTTCGCTGCGCGCAATCCGCCGCTTCAACCTCACCCACATGAACCGTGGCCGCAACGCCTACCAGGCAAGCCACTGCTACCGCTTGGCGGATCACATGCTCGGAGAATGAGCGCCAGGTCGCTGGAAACAGGAGGCCCCGCGCCGGAGCGCGAGGCCTCCAATCGACGACCCCGAAGGGCAAAGGCTTAGGTTA
>DASQYQ010000228.1:0-2368 GCA_035639115.1 Sphingomicrobium sp.
CGCTTAGTCCTTTGCTGCGTCCGCTCCCGCATGGTCGGATCCCGCCTGTTATTGTGGCCTTCGTCATTACCGCTGTTGCTGCGCATGTCCTGCTCTCCTACTGGGTCGAGGATTAAACGGGCGAGGAGCGGGGACCTTTCCGCGGCTCGCCGACTGAGCGGAGGCGTTCGACATGATTCTCTATGGCTCCTCGCTATCGCCGTTCGTGCGCAAGGTGCTGGCTTTTGCAGGCGAGAAGGGCATCGAGCTCGAACTGAAGCGCACCGGCGATGCGCCCGGCCAGCACGGAGCTGAGTTCCTCGCGGCCAGCCCATTAAGGAAGATGCCGGCGCTCGTCGATGGCGACTACCGCCTCGCCGATTCAAGCGCGATCGTCCAGTATCTCGAAGCCCTGCATCCGGAGCCGAACCTAATCCCGACCGAACCGCGGGCGCGAGGACGGGCCATCTGGTTCGAGGAATATGGCGACACGATCTTGATGGCATGCGGCGGGAAGCTCTTTTTCAACCGCGTTGTCGCGCCGCGATTTCTTGGACGCGAAGGCGATGCCTCGGTGGCCGACGCCGCCGAGCGGGACGAATTGCCGCCGATCCTGGCGTATCTGGAAACGGTGGTCCCTGATTCCGGCTTCCTGGTCGAAGACCGGATCACCCTTGCCGACCTCGCTATCGCAAGCCCGATGGCGAACCTGCCTTATATGGGAATGCGCATCGATCCCGGCGCCTATCCGCGCCTTGCGCGCTATGTGGATTCGATCCTCGCCCGGCCAAGCTTCGCTCCGTGGATCGAGCGCGAGACCGCGCTTCTTGCGAAGGTCGCCGCATAGAAAAGCGCCGCGCGCCGAGAGGAGCGCGGCGCCTCTTTGAGACGGAAGCGGTTTAGAAGGAGCCGCCGCCGCCGGAGCTTCCAGATCCTCCCGAGCCGCCGCCGCTGAAGCCGCCGCCCGGAGAGCCCGTGCCGGACTCGTCTTCATCTTCTTCGTCGAGAGCGCCGCGGCCCTGGTTCGCGAAGTCGCTGCCGGCTGTCGCGTCGGCCCCCGATGACCCGGAAGATCCGCCATCCTGGATAAGATCGTCCGAACCGCTGCCCTGGGAGCCGATGAAGCCTTCGCCTTGCGAGCCGCTCGATCCGGTCGTGGCCTGGCCGGAGCCACCGCTCTCTCCGCTCGCGCCCGAGCCGGCGCCCGTGCCCTGCTCCGAAGTCATCGTGTCGCTGTCGGACTGGGTTTGCCCGCTCGCGCTCTGGCCGCCGAAATCGGCGCCCTGACTGAGCGTGGTGCCCGTTCCCGTGTTGCTGTCATTGCCGCCGATCGGCTGCCCGCTCGTGCCGTCGTTCTGGCCGCTCGTGCTGCTGCCGGTAGAGGCGGTCGAGCCGCCCTGGCTTTCGCCGCTCTGGCCGCCGAAGCTGCCTTCCGAGCCCTGATTGCTCATCGTCTGCTGCGAGCTTTGGCCGCCAGCCTGCTGATCCTGCTGTCCGGTCGTTGAGCTTGCGCCTTCGTTGTCGTTGATCTGGTCGTCCCGTTCGTCGGCCATGTAGGTACTCCTCCACATCGCCCCCGCTTGCTCTGCCAACTACAACAAAGGCTCGTGGCGGGCCGTTCCGACGCCCAGGCGAGCTTTGCGACGAACGGCTCGGCGCAAAGAAAAAGGCCGCCGCCCGGTCGGGCAGCGGCCTTATCTTTTCAAGCGTTTTGGGACTTAGCCCTGCTGCTCTTCACCTTCGCTCGCAGGAGCTTCGGCAGCAGCTTCAGCCGGAGCCTCCGCGGTCGCGCCCGGCTCGGCGTTGGGATCATAATCCTCAGTGAACGCGGCCGTGTCGCGCTCGAACATCTGCGCCATGACGTCGACGCCTTGCGCCTGGAGGTCCGCTTCTTCGGGCGACCGCGCGACGTTGACCTTCACCGTGACGGCAACCTCCGGGTGAAGAGCGATCTTCACCTCGTGCATTCCGATCGCCTTGATCGGACGGTCGAGCACGACCTGGCTCTTGGCGACATGTGCGCCGGCGGCATCGAGTGCCTCGGCAATGTCGCGAGCGCTGACGGACCCGTAGAGCTGGCCGGTGTTCGAGGCCTGGCGGATCAGCTGAACGGTCTTGCCTTCGACGCCCTTCGAAGACTTCTCGGCATCGGTGCGCCGGTTGGCATTTTCTTCCTCGATGCGCGCGCGGTTGGCTTCGAAGACCTTGCGGTTGGCTTCGTTGGCGCGGAGCGCCTTCTTGCGCGGCAGCAGGTAGTTGCGGGCGAAGCCGTCCTTGACCTTCACCACGTCGCCAATTGCGCCGAGCTTCTCGACGCGTTCAAGCAGGATAACTTCCATGGGTCGTTCTCCTTACTTCACGACGTAGGGAAGAAGGCCGATGTGGCGGG
>DASQYQ010000229.1:0-4670 GCA_035639115.1 Sphingomicrobium sp.
ATTTTGCGGTGCTTGCGGTTCTCGGGATAATGAACATCGCTCGCCACCCGGAGATCATCGGAATCGTTAATCCTGCCTGGGCGGTAAGGTTTTTCGCGTACAATCCGAAGCTCGCTTTCCTTGCACTCGGCTCAGTCTTCCTTTGCGTCACTGGCGCTGAAGCCCTGTACGCAGACATGGGACATTTCGGACGAAGGGCCATCAACTTCTCCTGGCTGTCGCTCGTCTATCCATGCCTGGTGCTGAACTACATGGGCCAGGGCTCACTCCTCCTCACCGACCCGCATGCGGCGATCAATCCGTTCTACCTGCTTGCCCCGCAAAGCCTGCGTTTGCCGCTCGTGTTCCTTGCGACCATCGCCACGATCATCGCCAGTCAGGCGGTAATCTCGGGTGCCTTTTCAGTCACTCACCAAGCAGTTCAGCTAGGGTTCCTGCCGCGCCTCAGAACGGAGCATACCAGCGAAAAGGCGTTGGGCCAGATTTACATACCGGCCGTGAACTGGGGCCTTCTCCTGATGGTGATTGTCCTGGTTCTCGGTTTCCGCGCTTCGTCAAACCTCGCCTCAGCCTACGGCATTGCGGTCACGGGAACGATGTTGATCACCTCGACCATGCTCGGCGTCATGATGATCTACATATGGAAATGGAACCGGCTGTTCGCCATCGGCACAACCGCGCTGTTCGTGCTTGTCGATGGAGCCTATTTCGCGTCGAACATCACGAAGATTCCCGACGGCGGTTGGTTCCCACTGTTGGTAGCCGCGGTCAGCTTCACGGTACTCACGACGTGGGCGAAGGGCCGGCAGATGATGCGGCAGAGACTCGCCGAATCCGCGCTTCCGCTTTCGGTGTTCATTAAGTCTGCTGCTCCCTCGGTTCACCGGGTTCGGGGGACTTCTGTGTTCCTTTCGAGTTCAGCGGACGTGGTCCCTGCCGCGCTGCTCCACAACCTCAAGCACAACCAGGTTCTCCACGAGCGAGTGCTCATTCTCAACGTGAAGGTCGAGGAGGTGCCCCATGTCTCCCCCGAAAAGCGTATCGAAGTGCACGACGCAGGCCAGGGATTCTACCGAGTGATCCTCCACTACGGCTTCATGCAGGAGGTCGACATCCCGCGCGATCTGTCGGGGATTGGCACCTGCGGAGAGCCATTCAACATGATGAGCACGAGCTTCTTCCTTGGTCGGCAGAAACTGGTGGCTTCGACCAAGCAGCCGGGCATGGCTCTTTGGCGCGAGAAGCTGTTCGCGTGGATGCTCAAGAATTCGGAAAGCGCGATGGAATTCTTCAGGCTTCCCATCAACCGAGTGGTCGAGCTCGGAAGCCAGCTTCAAATCTAGCCGCCGAGAAGCTCCGGAGCGCGCATCGCGAGCTCGGTGCGATTGTCGACTCCAAGCTTGTCGAAGATCGCGTGAAGATAGACTTTGACGGTCCCTTCGGTGACTCCGAGCTGCGAAGCGATATCGCGGTTGCGGAGGCCTTGCCTGACGAGGTCGACCAGTTCTCGCTCACGCGGGGTGAGCGACGGCGCTCGCGCAAGCCGCTCCTTCACGCTACGGGTGCGTTCCGCGATTTCAGGGTCGACGAAGCGCTCGCCTTTGCGAACTTGCTCCATGCACTCGAGCAGCAGGCCGGGGTCGGACGTCTTGAGGACGATGCCTTCCGGCGCAAGCTTGTCCGCTGCGATGAGCTGCATGTCGTCCATTCCGGCGGTAAGCAGGATCACGGCGGGCGATCGTCGTCCGGAACGAAGCTGGCGAAGAACGTCGATTCCGCTGCCGTCGGGCATGTTGACGTCGAGAAGAAGGATATGCGGTTTCAGCCGCGGCACCTGCGCGAGCGCATCGGCACCGCTTCGGGCGCGTCCGACAAGCTCAAAGTCGCTCCCTCGAAGCAGAACGTCGAGCGCAGCGGCGATCATCGGATGGTCGTCGGCCAAGAGAACGCGGGTCATGCGGAAACTCCAGTCAGCGGCAGGGTGATGAGAAGGTTGGTGCAGCCAGGTTCCGAGTAGAGCGAAAGCGAGCCTTGAGCGCGGTCGACTCGTTCACGGAGCGACCACGGCTCGACCGGCGAGGCTCCGTTGGAAGGCCCGAACCCGGATCCATTGTCCTTGACGTGAAGCCGGAGCTGATCGTCGGCGACCCCGACGTCGACGTCGACCCTGCTTGCTCCGCCGTGCCGGACGGCATTGGCGACCGCCTCTCGAAGCAGCTGCTGAAGTTCGAGCTGAAGGCGTATCGGGATCGATGCATCGTCATTGCTCGCGTCGACATGGCAGTCGATCGACCATTGCTGCGCGAGTCGCCGGGCAACCGCCTTGAGGTCCTCGACCGCCTCCGTCAGCTCCAGCTCGCGATCGCGCCGAAGCGCAGCGATGAACGTCCTGATCTCGCCCTGCTCCTCGATCAGGAGCCGCTTCAGTTCGGTGAGATCCGATTCCACCTGTCGTCCCGCCCGTGCACCCCGCATGATGGCCTCGACGCGGAAAGACGCACCGGCGAGAAACTGGACCACACTATCGTGAACGTCGCGCGCAAGCGAGAGGCGCGTGCGTGCCGCTGCACCCTGCTCGATCGCGGAGATCAAAGCGAACCGCTCGAGCACGGCCGCGACGACGCGACCAAGCTCCGAGCCCAGGTCGAGAAAATCGACGGACAGGTCCTTCACGTCCCACAGGACGAGCCATCCGCTGCGAGTCCCATATTTGACCCGCGCAACAAGGCCCTCGCCGGCACCGATCCCCCGAAGTGCGCTTCTGTTCAGGTGCTTCGCTGCCGAAGTGAAGCTGTACCAGCCTTCGCCCGGATCGGTCAGAGCGCGATTTCGATCCAGGTCGAACAGCACGACAGATACGACTTCGCGCACGAGCAATCCTTGGACGCTCACGTGGCGCACGCCCTCGGGCGTCACTGCGACTCCGGCCAGCTCGTCCCCTTCACTGGATGCAATCAGCAAGGCACCAGCACCTGCGCGGACCGCCTCCATCGCTACCTCGAGCGCTTGGGGAAGAGCGTCTTCGTCGCGGCTGAGCCGGCGGTCGAGTTCGTCGAGCCCGAAGAAGAGTCGCGTGAACTGCTGGTGGATTCCGAACCAGATGAGGACTGCTGAAAGGATCAGGAGATGCCCGCTTCGAATGATGAAGCGCCGCAGCTCGAACGCCTGTTCGCCAGTGACGAGCAATCCAGCGCACAAATATAGGAGGATGAGCGCTGCCGCCGTCAGCGCAGTTTCACGCCAGCCCCAGCGCAGCGCGGCCGAGAGAAGCGGCAACATGAAGAACAGGAAGAACGGGCTCGTGTAGCCGTTGGTGGAAAAGACGACCGCGGTGAATACCGCCATGTCCGCGATGTGGACCGGAATCGCGAGCCGGGCATCGAGCCACCAGTTGCGCCAGGTCAATGCCGCCACGAGGAAGGCGAAGCCAAGATAAAGAACCAGCAGCGTGGTCGCCTGCGCCGACTGGTTCGCTGGACTGGGATCGAGCCAAATCGAAATCAGGAATAAGAGCGCAAGCATCGCCCGGCCGAGCGAGACGACCCGGCCGCTTTGATATTTGAACATACTCTCCGGACTGGAAAAGTTCAGCGCAAGCCCCCTCGCCCCCAACGAAAGGCATGAGAAGCTTAGACTTAAGCGGGCGTGGGGGGAAGCGGGGCCTTGCTGCGCCTTAGCTTGCGAGTTTCCTCGCGCCGAGGCCGAGCACCATCTGGTTTGCGCGCTCATAAGCGAGCGGCTTGCCGAACAGATAGCCCTGGATCGTGTCGCAGCCGAGGTCGCGCATGCGCTCGAAATCCTCGGCGGTCTCGACGCCTTCGGCGGTCACCGACATTCGGAAGCTCTTGGCGAGCTGGACGATCGACTGGATGATCGCGACATTCTCCGGCCGCGAGCCGGCTTCGCGAACGAAGCTTCCGTCGATCTTGAGCTTGTGGAAGATCGCCTTGTTCAGATAGCCGATGGACGAATAGCCGGTGCCGAAGTCGTCGAGGGCAATGCCGACCCCGATGGAGCGAAGGCGCTTCAGGACGTCGAGCGTCGATCCATTGTCTCCGAGGAACACGCCTTCCGTGACCTCAAGCTCGATCCGGTTGGCTGCTACCTTGTGGCGGCGAAGAGCTTCGCTGACGACATTGGGCAATCCGGGAAGGATCTGTTTGGGACTGATGTTCAGCGCCACCGAGATCGCCTCGGGCCAAGTGGCGGCGGCGCGGCAAGCCTCGTCGATGACCCATTCGCCAATGACCGGCATGAGGCCGGTTTCCTCGGCGACCGCGATGAAGACGTTCGGCGGCACGAAGCCGCGCTTCGGATGGTTCCAGCGAATGAGCGCTTCGAAGCCGATCAGCTTCTGCGTCTTCGCGTTGATCAGCGGTTGAAAGACGAGATGGAACTGCTTCGAGGCGAGGGCGCTCCTCAAGTCCGCCTCGAGCCTCACTCGATCTTCCTGCTCGGACTGAAGCTCGGACGAGAAATAGCGGGCACAACCACGGCCGGCGTCCTTCGCCTGGTAAAGAGCAAGGTCCGCTTTGAGGATGAGGTCGTCGACAGTCGCACCGTCGATCGGGCCGAAGGCGCAGCCGATCGACACTCCGATGCGGATCTCCGTCTGGTCGATCAGATAGGGTTCCTTGATCGCTGAGATGATTCGGTCCGCCATCTGCTCG
>DASQYQ010000230.1:0-4172 GCA_035639115.1 Sphingomicrobium sp.
CTGTCGCCCTTGATCGTCTGCACCGCCCGTACCTTGCCCAGAACGACGGGATCGACCGCCTCGAGGTGGGACGGGTTCGGAATCAGGGAAAGGTGGACCTTGATTCCTTCGAACTCGCGGTCGGAGGAGGTTCCGAGGTGATATTTGACGTCGCCCGAGCCGCCGACGTCGGCGGGATTGGTCGCGCCGCCGGCGAACTCGTTGAAGATCGCCCGGTACGGCTTGCCCATAACGTTGGAGAGGATGTTCAGCCGCCCGCGGTGCGGCATTCCGATGTCGATCTCCTCGACTCCGCCGAGACCGCCATATTTGATGACCGCTTCGAGCGCCGGGACCGCGCCCTCGCCCCCATCCAGGCCGAACCGTTTCGTGCCGACATATTTGCGCGCAAGAAACTTTTCCCACTGCTCGGCCTGAATGACCTTTGCGAGGATCGACTGCTTGCCCTCGGGCGTGAACGTGATCTCGGCGTCCTTGCCCTCCATCCGCGCCTGGAGGAAGCGGCGCTCGTTCACATCGTTGATGTGCATGTACTCGAGCCCGACGTGGCCGCAGTAAGTAGCCTGCAGCACCGCGACGATCTCGCGGACGGTGGCGGCCTCGAAGCCGAGCGTGCCGGCGATGTAGATCGGCCGGTCGAGGTCGCCGGGGCCGAAGCCGTGATATTCCGGCGTGAGGTCGGGCGGGACGTCCCTTCTGGCGAGGCCAAGCGGGTCGAGCTTGGCCGCAAGGTGGCCGCGCACGCGATATGTTCGGATCAGCATCATCGCTCGGATGCTGTCGTCGGCGGCGCGGCGGACTTCGTCGGGGCTGGCGCCGGCCGCAACTGCGCGGTCGGCGACGGCCTGCCGGACCTTCTCGATGGTCGCTTGCGTCGGGTCGAGCCCGAGGTTCAGCTCATCGAGCTCTTCGATAGGCCAGTTCGGCCGCTCCCAGCTCGGGCCGGGCTCGGGTTCGAGCATGAAGGCTTGATCGTCCGCCATGTGATTATGCTGAGACCAGCAGCTCCTTCAGCGTCTTGCCGAGCTCAGATGGGCTCGGGCTGACGACGATTCCAGCAGCCTCCATCGCAGCGATCTTGCTTTCGGCGTCACCCTTGCCGCCGGAGACGATCGCTCCGGCGTGGCCCATTCGGCGGCCGGGAGGTGCGGTCCGGCCGGCAATGAAGCCGACGACGGGTTTGCGACGGCCGCGCTTCGCTTCGTCGGCGAGGAACTGGGCTGCGTCTTCCTCGGCGCTTCCGCCGATTTCGCCGATCATGATGATTGACTTTGTCTCGTCGTCGGCGAGGAACATCTCGAGGATGTCGATGAACTCCGTGCCCTTCACAGGATCGCCGCCGATGCCCACTGCAGTCGACTGGCCGAGGTCCTCGTTCGTGGTCTGGAAAACTGCTTCGTAGGTTAGCGTTCCGGAGCGGCTGACAACGCCGACGCTGCCTTTCTTGAAGATATTGCCGGGCATGATCCCGATCTTGCACTCGTTCGGGGTGAGCACTCCGGGGCAGTTCGGGCCGATCAGCCGAGACTTGGAACCTGTCAGAGCGCGCTTGACCCGCACCATGTCGAGCACCGGAATGCCCTCGGTGATGGTGACGATCAGCGGCACCTCGGCGTCGATTGCTTCGAGGATCGAGTCAGCAGCGAATGGCGGCGGGACGTAGATGACGGAAGCCGTCGCCCCGGTCCGGGCGACCGCCTCGTGCACAGTGTCGAAGACCGGCAGGCCGAGGTGGCTGGTGCCGCCCTTGCCCGGAGTGACCCCGCCGACCATCTGGGTTCCGTAATCGAGCGCCTGGCGCGTGTGGAACGTCCCGGTCTCGCCGGTCATCCCCTGGGTGATGACCTTGGTGTTCCTGTCGACGAGGATGCTCACGCGACCGCCTCTTCCGCGAGGCTGTTGTCGATCTGCTTGCAGGCTTCGAGCAGTTCCTTCACCGCATCGACGCTGACGTTGAAGTTTTCGCGCGCCTGGGCGTTGAGGTCGATCTCAACGATCCGCTCGACGCCCTTGGCGCCGATCACGCAGGGAACGCCGACGTAGAGGTCGTTGACTCCGTACTGGCCGCTGAGGTGCGCGGCGCAGGGCAGCACGCGCTTCTTGTCCTTGAGGAAGCTCTCAGCCATTGCGATCGCGCTGGTGGCGGGCGCGTAATAAGCGGAGCCGGTCTTCAGTAGGGCCACGATCTCGCCGCCGCCGCCGCGGGTGCGCTTGACGATCGCGTCGATCTTGTCCTGCGTTGACCAGCCCATCTTGATGAGGTCGGGGATCGGGATTCCTGCGACCGTCGAATATTCGACCACCGGGACCATCGTATCGCCGTGGCCGCCGAGCACGAAGGCAGTTACGTCCTCGACGCTGACGTCGAACTCTTGCGCAAGGAAATGGCGGAAGCGGGCGCTATCGAGCACGCCGGCCATTCCGACAACCATCTTGTGCGGCAGCCCGGAGAATTCGCGGAGTGCCCAGACCATCGCGTCGAGCGGGTTGGTGATGCAGATGACGAAGGCGTTCGGGGCGTTCTTGCGAATGCCTTCGCCGACCGCCTTCATGACCTTGAGGTTGATTCCGAGGAGGTCGTCGCGGCTCATGCCGGGCTTGCGCGCGATTCCGGCGGTGACGATGCACACGTCCGCCCCTTCGATGTCGGCATAGTCGGACGAGCCTTTCAGAGTCGCGTCGAAATCGTCGATCGGCCCCGCCTGGGCGATATCGAGCGCCTTCCCCTCGGGAACGCCCTCGACGATGTCGAAGAGGACGATGTCGCCAAGCTCGCGCATCGCCGCGAGGTGAGCGAGGGTTCCGCCGATCATTCCGGCGCCGATTAGGGCGATCTTCTTGCGAGCCATGGGCTGGCTTTTTCACCTTTCTGTCTTGTCGGGCGGCGGCAAAAGGGGAGTCGCCGCGTCTGAGATGCGGCGCCCGATTAGCGAGGTGACCCAAAAGGGGCAACCAAGGCGCTTTCATTAAAACGTGCTTTCAACCGGATGAACTCGGCAACTCGCGACATTCCTGATCGTTGGCGAGGCGCAATCTCCAGGAGAGAGTGAATGACCAAGGCATTGTTTGCGCTCGGCGTTGCGGCGACTGCTCTTGTCGCGAGCGCTCCTGCCGCGGCGCGTCCCCACGAATATGCGTGCACGCGTTACCGGCACGGCCATTGCGTCGCCATGCATCGGTACAACGTCGGCTACGCGTTCGGCCCGAGCTACAGCTACGTCGACATTGGCGCGCTCCCGGGCCCCGTCGTCACCCGCTACCACCTCGGCCCGCGCTTCCGCTACGTCCACGAGAACGGCGTCATCTACGTCGTCAACCCACGCACCTATCGAGTGGTCCGCGTCATTCCTGGATACTGACCGGGGCTGTTGGGCGTGAAAGGCCGCCGGTCCCTCCCCGGCGGCCTTTTTCACGCCGCGAAGCGTTGCCTGGAGAGTTGCAGAACGGGAGCGGCAAGAAGACGGCTCTGACGATGATTAGCGGGAGCGCCAAACCCCAAGGGCCACTATCATTATGGATATTTGCGCAGTCGATCCGGGGACGATGGTCGTTCAGACGGCCGTTGCCGCCTTGCTGCGCCGACGCGCCGAAGAGTCGGCGCTGAACCCAACGGCCTTTTCTTCTCCCGTCGCGCCGTGCTAGCGGCCCCTCCAAGCAAGGAGCGCTGGTTTGGCCGAATTCACCCTTCCGAAGAACAGCAAGATCACCAAGGGCCGTGAATGGAAGGCCGAAGAAGGCAAGCGCCTGAAGACCTTCAAGGTCTATCGCTACGATCCTGACAGCGGTGCCAATCCGCGCTTCGACCGCTACACGATCGACCTCGACAAGTGCGGGCCGATGGTCCTCGACGCGCTCATCAAGATCAAGAACGAGATCGATCCGACGCTGACGTTCCGCCGTTCGTGCCGCGAAGGCATTTGCGGATCGTGCGCGATGAACATGGAGGGAACCAATGGTCTCGCCTGCACCACCGCGATCGAGGATCTGAAGGGCGATGTCCAGATCACGCCGCTTCCGCACATGCAAGTGGTCAAGGATCTCGTGCCCGACCTGACCCACGTCTACGCGCAATATGCGATGATCCAGCCGTGGTTGAAGACGTCGAGCCCGCCGCCTTCCACGGAGCGTCTTCAGTCGCCGGAGGACCGGGCGAAGCTCGACGGCCTTTACGA
>DASQYQ010000231.1:0-2853 GCA_035639115.1 Sphingomicrobium sp.
CGAATTACGATCTCGTTGTCCTTGGGTCGCCGGTCTGGGCCGGCCACGTCTCCTCACCTATGCGAGCCTATATAGGTCGGTGTTCAGGCAAGCTTGGGCAGGTCGCGCTGTTCGTCACCGAAGGCGGGAGCGGCGGTCCGAATGCGCTCGCCGAGATGGCCGCGCTTGCGGGACGGCACCCGGCGGCCACCCTAGAGCTTCGCGCCAGGGAGATTGACGGCGGGCTGCAGTCGAAGCTCGAAAGCTTCGTCAGCCGCATTCAGGAAGCGGCGACTCGTTCAGTTCCAACAAGCATCGTTCAATGAGCAGCTTGGACCCGACACAAAGTGATCGCTGCGTAGCGGTGGAAACGGCGCATTCGATGAATCCCTATTTCATGTTTGCCACCGGCATCGAAGGAAGCTGCCCGACCATCCATGAGGGCCGCACCCGCGTCGATCAGCTCGCCAAGAGCCGCCATTATGAACTGTGGAAGACCGACTTCGACCGGGTCGAGGAGCTCGGAATCACGTTCCTGCGCTACGGTCCGCCGATCCACCGGACCTTTGTGGCTCCCGACCGCTTCGACTGGGACTTCGCCGATTTGACGTTCGCGGATCTTTACAGACGCGACATCGCGCCCATAGTGGACCTGTGCCACTTTGGAATCCCCGACTGGATCGGTGACTTCCAGAACCCCGACTTTCCTCAATTGTTCGCAAAATACGCGCGCGCGTTCGCCGAGCGTTACCCCTGGGTTCAACTCTACACGCCGGTCAACGAGATGTACGTCTGCGCCCTGTTCAGCGGACGCTACGGCTGGTGGAACGAGCAGCAGAGCAGCGATCGGGGTTTCGTCACGGCACTGAAGCACCTCGTCAAAGCGAATATTCTCGCGAGCGGTGAGATCCTTGCTGTTCGGCCGGACGCAATTTTCATCCAAAGCGAGTCATCCGAATATTATCATCCCGACAACCCGGCTGCGATCGCGCCCGCCGAAGCCATGAACCTCGAGCGCTTCCTTTCGCTCGACTTCAATTATGGCCGGGTGGTCGACGCGACGATGTACTCGTACCTGCTCGACAACGGCATGACGGAAGAGGAATATCTGTTCTTCACCGACAGTTCGCTGAGGCACCACTGCATCGTCGGGAGTGATTATTACAGCACCAACGAGCATCGCGTCGCTGCGGACGGCACCGCACGCCCATCAGGCGAGGTGCTCGGCTACGGCGAGATCGCACGCGAATATTACGAGCGTTACCGTCTTCCCATCATGCACACCGAGACGAACCTCCGCGACGGGACGGGAGGCTCGGACGACGCCGAGTGGCTGTGGCGCCAGTGGGAATCATTATTCCACATGAGAAACAGCGGCCTGCCGACCGTGGGATTCACCTGGTACTCCCTAACCGACCAGATCGACTGGGACACGGCGCTTCGTGAGGAGAACGGGCGCGTGAACCCAGTTGGCCTGTTCGATCTGGAGCGGAAGATCCGTCCTGCCGGCGAGGCTTACAAGCAATTGATCTCCGAGTGGCAATATGTGCTGCCGGCAAGGAGCATCTGCCTGACCGTTCCGATCGTGATGCCGAGCGAGTCGGACGAGCCATTCGCCATTCGACGGCGTGAGTGGATGCGGAAATACTATGATCACAACGCCCCTGCACCATGATCTTCATGTTAGCTTACCGCCATTTAGCTAGCGCGTAGCGGCAGTTCGGCCTCGGATGCTGCACCTTCTGTGAGACGCTGTCCGAACCAACGGATCGCTTGAGCGACGACTTCGTCGAGCGTCCCCGGCTCTTCAAATAGATGTCCGGCGCGCGGCACGATGTGCAGCTCGACCGGACATTGCATGCGATCCATCGCCCAGCGGTTGAGTTCGATCACCTCCCCGTCGTCGCCTCCAACAAGCAGAAGCGTTGGAGTCCGCACGCGCGGAAGCGATTTGCCCGCCAGGTCCGGACGGCCACCGCGGGAGACCACTGCCGATACTTCTGGCGCCATTCTTGCGGCGGCCGCGAGCGCAGCTCCTCCACCGGTGCTCGCCCCGAAATATCCGATCGGCAGGCTCGCCAGCCTGGGCATGCTGCGAACCCACTCGGTTGCCTCGATCAGCCTTGATGCGAGGAGGTCTATATCGAAGACATTGCGTCGGTCCGCCTCTTCCTCGGCGCTGAGCAGATCGAGAAGCAAAGTCGCGAAGCCGGCAGACTCTAGGCGTCGTGCGACATAGTTGTTGCGCGGACTGAATCGGCCGCTGCCGCTTCCATGTGCGAAGATGACGATGCCTTTGGGCTGGGAAGGCATGCCCAGGAGTCCCTCCAGGTGATGTGGCCCAACGATGACGCGCGCCGGGTCGCCATGCTCGTCTTCAAGCATTTAACTTCTCCTGCAGTTGAAGCGCGGTGGCGCGGGTCGCGCCACCACGCTTCAGAGGCTCAGCCGACGACGAGCTTGTCCTCAATGTGCATGACCCCCGGTGCGGCCCAGGCCGCGCGCTCCGCCAGGTTGCGCTTTTCCCAGCTGCTCACATGGCCGATGAGAGTCACTGTGCCGGCCTGTGTCTTCACTTCGATCTTCTCGGCTTCGAGATCGGCCTGCCTCTCGAACGCCTTCTCGATCCGGTGGCGGATATCGCCCGGAGCAGGCGCCGCTTCCGGCGCCACCTGGACCAGATTGTCGATGCGGAGCACGCCTGAAACCTTGGACGCGCCGTCAAATGCCCGGTCCTTCTGATAGTGCCAGTTGACCTTGCCCGTGAGCTTCACGACTCCGTCCTCGACGGTGACCTCGATCCGGTCCTTGGGAACGAGCGGGTCCCACTGCAGAATATCGGCGACCCGCTTGCCGATTTCCGCATCGCTCGTC
>DASQYQ010000232.1:0-6024 GCA_035639115.1 Sphingomicrobium sp.
CTCGAACGGCTTGTCCTTTGGCTGGCTGGCGAAGCGGATGAAGTACCAGCTGGAATCCACGAAGGTGTCGAGCGTGTCGGTCTCACGGGTCGCCGCGCCGCCGCACGAGGGGCAGCTCACATGCTTCCATACTGGGTGGCGATCGAGCGGATTGCCAGGCTTGTCGAACTCGATATCGTCGGGAAGCACGACCGGCAGCTGCTCGCGCGACACGGGAACCGCCCCGCAACGCGCGCAGTGCATGATCGGGATCGGCGTACCCCAGTAACGCTGGCGTGAGACGCCCCAGTCGCGCAGCCGATACTGGACCGTGCCATAGCCCCAGCCGGCTTGCTCAGCTCGCCGGATGATCTCTGCGGAGGCCTGCTCGGTCGTCAGACCATCCAGGAAGCGCGAGTTCACCGCGACTCCCGGCGCGCTTTCCGCCTCGTCGCCGCTCGGCTCATTCGCTTGCTCGACGCTCGGGGCAACAACCCGACGAATCGGCAAATTATATTGCTTCGCAAATTCGAAATCACGCTGATCATGTGCGGGCACTCCGAACAGCGCACCCGTTCCATAGTCCATCAACACGAAATTCGCGATGTAGACCGGCAGTCGCCACTCGGGGTCGAGCGGATGCACGACCTCCAGGCCGGTCGCGTACCCCTTCTTGTCCGCAGTCTCGATTTCGGCCGCGCTGGTGCCGCCCGATTTGCACTCGGCGATGAAATCGGCGGCTTTCGCGTCCGTCGCGGCTGCAGCCTCCGCGACCGGATGATCCGCCGCAACGGCGAGGAAGCTTGCCCCGAAGATCGTGTCGGGGCGGGTCGTGAACACCTCAACGTCCTCGATTCCGCCGACGCTCTCGGTCAGCCGGAAGCGGAATTGCAGGCCGCGGCTCTTGCCGATCCAATTCTCCTGCATGACGCGAACCTTCTCGGGCCAGTCGTCGAGGGTCTTCAGTCCTTCGAGCAGGTCGTCCGCAAAGTCGGTGATCTTCAGGAACCATTGCGAGAGCTTACGTCGCTCGACCGGCGCGCCCGACCGCCAGCCGCGACCGTCGATAACTTGCTCATTCGCGAGCACGGTCATGTCGACCGGGTCCCAATTGACCTCGCTCTCCTTGCGATAGACCAGCCCGGCGTCGAAGAGGTCGAGGAACAGCGCCTGCTCATGTCCGTAATAGGCGGGGTCGCAGGTCGCGAATTCACGGTTCCAGTCGAGCGCGAATCCGAGGCTCTTCAGCTGCTCGCGCATGGTCCGGATGTTTGCCCAGGTCCATTCGCCCGGATGGACCTTGCGCTCCATCGCCGCATTCTCAGCAGGCATTCCAAAGGCATCCCACCCCATCGGGTGGAGCACCTCATGGCCCTGCATCCTGCGGAAGCGGGCGATGACGTCGCCCATCGTGTAGTTGCGCACGTGGCCCATGTGGATGCGCCCCGAAGGATAGGGGAACATCTCCAGGACGTAGGTCTTGGGCTTATTGCTGTTGCTGTCGGCGACGAAACTGCCGGCCTCCGCCCACCGCTCCTGCCACCGGCGGTCGGCCGCGCCCGGGTCGAAACGCCCACTCATTCAAATTATCCTGAAAATCAGCCCGGAACGGTCGCGCGGCGCAGGTCGCGAGCGCGGGTGAGGATGATATCCTCGAGCTTCTGGACGGTCGCCGCAGACACCGGGACGTCGACCCAGGTCCCGTTCTGATTGACTTGGCGCGCTGCCGAGACCCGAAGTGCGTCCGCGCGAAGATCCGGATCGAGAACTGCAACGGTCAGCTTCACACGCTCGCCCGGCGCCTTGGGGTTGGTGTACCAGTCGGTGATGATCACACCGCTGTTCGGGTTCGCCTGGAGAAGCGGCGCGAAGGAAACGGTGTCGATCGCGGCCTTCCAAAGATAACTGTTCACGGCGATCGTGGTGACCCGAGAAGGCGCCAGTCTGTTAGGCACATTGCGGTTGCGGGCGCAGCCGGAGCCCGCGAAAGCGAATACCAATAGAGCGGCAGCGGTCGTTTGCAGGCGATTCATGGGCGGTCCTTGGTCAGACGAAGCTTTGCGGGGGCGTTATAGCGCCGGCGTTTGTGTCGCAAGCGTCCCCCGTCGGCACAGGAGTATGTGCTTCCTGGGCAACAGGGGATGAACGAATCGACTCCTGTCATGGAACCTTCAGGTTCAAAGGACTATATCGACTCGTGAGCAGGGAGATCCTTCTTTGTTGAAGTATGCGAAGAGCAGGGAAGCCCGACTGGTTGCGGCGTTCGCCGCGGCCGGTCTTCTCCTGTCTCCAGCGTTCGCAACAACGAACTCCAAGAAACGGCCTCCTGCGGTCTCGCTGAGCTTCGATAGCCTTTCGTCCTTCACTCCGGCGAACGCCGATCCGAAGCTTGCTGCCGCGCTTGCCGGCAAGTCTCTGTCGCTGACCGATTTCAAGTTTACGCCGGCTCCCGCCAAGGGGCGGCCGTCACAGGTTCGAGTCGCGATTCGGGCCCGGGTGAGCGCGCCGGTTGACGCAGTTGCCGCCCAGGCGAGCGCCCCGGAGCCGACCGCCACGGCGCTGGCGCCTTCAAGCTATAACCTAGGCGTTGCTGTTGGCTGGCGCCGCTTCGCCGTTTCGGGCGACGTGTCCAAGGTCAAGGATGCCGATCCGGCTGTCGGCGGACGCGAGAGTGCAGTCGTGGGCGTCAGCTATTCGCTGAACAAGTTCACCGGCCGAGTCGCGGTTGGCGCCGATCGGCCCGACGCGAAGGGGCTGCCGGCGCTACGCCGCGGAGATACCTATTCGCTCGACGTCGGCGGTTCTTATTCGCTGTCCAAGCGAATCGCCCTCACCGGCGGCGTCCGCTACAATGTCGAGCGTGATCGCCTGACGGCCATTCAGGATGACCGGCGAGACAGTCAGGCGGTCTACATCGGCACCGCGTTCAAGTTCTGAACGCCGAAATTCCCGCCCAACCCTGAAATCCTAGCGCTTTGATCCGCGCGAATTTGCGCGCGTCCATTCCGCCGAGAGCGAACAGCCGTCGTCCGCAGAGACGGGCTAGAGCCGCGGCTCGCATCCGCGGGATCGGGCTCCAGTCCGGGTGGCTCCGAGTCGGGTGCAGTGGTGACAGCAGGCACATGGACGTCCGATCGCGTAACGCAGCGCGCAGTTCGCGCAGATCGTGGACTCGGACGGCACGATTCCGGCCTTCCCTGACGATCGCCAGGCCGCGGAGCTGCGCAATCGCGCGCAATTGGCGGGCCTTCGCCGGAGGGAGCGACCCGAGGAGAAGAAGGCCGGTGCCTCGCTTCAGTCGACGGGCTGCAGCGATCGCTCCTTCGTCAGCAATGATCAGCCACTCTCGCGGGACTCTCTGGCGGCGATGCATGGCCCTTCCTATAGCCCGAACCCGTGAGCGGCGCCCAAGAGAGACGTAATAGGATATTGGAGCGCATTGCTCGCGCAGCGACGCTCGCCAAGCGAGCGCCCGATGAAGTCCAGCTCATTGCTGTCAGCAAGGGGCGTTCCGCCGAGGAGATCGAGGCGCTGGTCGAAGCGGGTCAGCGCGACTTCGGGGAGAATCGCGTTCAGGAGGCGCTCGCGAAATGGCCGGCGCTGCTAGGCCGCCACCCAGACCTACGACTGCACGGCATCGGCCGGCTTCAATCGAACAAGGCAGCTGAGGCGGTGAAGCTCTTCGACGTCATCCATTCGGTGGATCGCCGCTCTTTGCTCGACGCGCTGGTCAGGGAGGCCGGGAAGGCGAGCAGGACGCCGGACGTTTACGTCCAGGTCAACATCGGCGAGGAGGAGCAGAAAGGCGGCTGCGAGATTGGTGAGCTAGGCGAGCTCGTCGAAGCGGTGCGAGCCGCGCCGCTTCCGCTCGCCGGCCTGATGGCAATTCCGCCGCTCGGCCTCGAGCCAGCGCCGTTCTTCGCACTTCTGGCGAAACTTGCGCGGCGCCATGACGTCACGGGCTTAAGCATTGGAATGTCGGGTGATTTCGAGGCGGCAGTAATGCTCGGAGCGACGGCCGTGCGTGTTGGAACCGCAATGTTCGAGGACGAATGACCAATTACGATGCAATCATCTTCGACTTCGACGGCGTGCTTCTGGAGAGCGAGTTCGAGGCAAATATCCAGCTTGCGGAGCTACTCACCGATCTCGGCCACAGGCACACTGCCGCCGAAGCCATTCGGCATTATACGGGCCTCGCCGGCAATGACTTCATCGCAGCGATCGAGCAGAGGATCGGCGAGCAGCTTCCGCCCCAATTCCATCAGCGGATGAAGGAAAAGAGCATCCAGGCGCTCAAAGAGGGCATCGATGCGGTAGTCGGTGCCGTCGATTTCGTTCGTTCGCTGCCGCTCGACCTTGCGCGGGCGGTGGCGTCGTCCAGCTCCACGCGATGGATTCGCGGTCACCTCGACCACCTCGGCCTGGCCGATGCGTTCGGCGAGCACGTCTATAGCGGCCGCGAACATGTCGAGCGCGGCAAGCCGGCGCCGGACATCTATCTCCATGCGGCCGATCGGCTTGGAGTCGACATTCGCCGCTCGGTCATCCTCGAAGATTCGGAGGTCGGTGCCACGGGCGCATTGGCCTCGGGAGCCACCGTCATCGGTCTCGCTGCAGGCCGACACTGCTTCGATGGGCACGACGACATGCTTCGCTCAGTCGGCGTTCGTCATATCACGCACAGCTTCGCCGAAGTCGCGCGGTTCGTCGGGCTATGTCAGATCAGCAAGTGACCGCTCTTCTTGCGCTTTGTCGCCAGATAGTCGGCATTGTGGGGATTGGCGGGCATCTGGTGGGCGACTCGCTCCGCGACGGCAATTCCCGCACCTTCGAGACCGCGCACCTTGTCCGGATTGTTGGTCAGTAGCCGAACGCGATCGATCCCGAGCGCCCTCAGCATCGCGGCCGCATGACCATAATCGCGCTCGTCGTCCGCAAAGCCGAGTCGCCGGTTTGCATCGACAGTGTCGAGACCACGATCCTGCAGCGAATAAGCGCGGACCTTGTTGGCCAAGCCGATGCCGCGCCCCTCCTGGCGCAGGTAGAGGAGAACTCCGCCACCCTCCGCGCCGATGATTCGCAGAGCCTCCTTCAGCTGCGGCCCGCAATCACATTTCAGCGAGCCGAACACGTCGCCCGTCAGGCACTCGCTGTGAAGGCGGACCAGCGGCGGCTTTCCGCCGAACGCGCCCACGACCAGCGCGACATGCTCCTGCCCGTTGTCGGACGCTCGAAAGGCCACGATCTGAGTCGGCGGCATGTCGTCGAGAGGCAATTTTGCGCGAGCCACGATCTCGACGGAGGGCTGCCGTCGCTCTCGCAAGATGTCGTCTAGCGTGACTTTGGAATCGGATTCGGACTCTTCCAGAACCCATAATGCGGGCAGCAATCCGGCGGACCGCGCCAGCGCGAGCGCGGCACTGCTCGCTTCGACGCATTCCGACGCGACGGGCTGAAGCGGCCCGATCGGACTGCGGTCGAGATCCCTTCCGGAATCGGCGATTGCGAGGGCAGTCTCTCTGTCGAGCCACGACTCGCGCTCGATGACCACCGGAGCATCGGGATCGGCGGCTTCGCGCTCGTTGGCGAGCTTGAGCGCGGCGGCCCGCTGCCCGCTGATCATCAGGCGCGCTCGGCGATCCTTGTCGCGAAGATCGAGCAGTTCCGCGCTAGTCGTCTCGACCGCGGCAACGGTGATCTCCCGGTCGCCTGAAATACGTACGGGCAGACCCGTGCGGAGCATCGCGATTGCGTTTCGAATCGCTGAGCGCTCGCTCAAACTTCAATCTCGCAAATGAGCGGAACGTGATCCGACGGCCGTTCCCAGTGGCGGCACTGCTCAAGCACCTCGTGGGCCATCACCTGGCCACCGAGCTCGGGAGAACACCACATATGGTCGAGCCGACGGCCGCGGTCATTCTTGGTCCAATCCGGCGAGCGATAGCTCCACCAGGTGAAGCAGCGCTCCGGCGCGGGGACGAACTTCCGGCCGATGTCGGTCCAGCCGTGCGCCTGCTGCAGACGAGTGAGAGCTTCGACTTC
>DASQYQ010000233.1:0-3950 GCA_035639115.1 Sphingomicrobium sp.
CGACGCAGTGCTCTGGCTGCCGAAGCACTTCCTGCCGCAGTCGGTGGGTTGCTTTCCGAATCCGAGCGGCTCTGGCTATATCTGCCCATGACCGGGTGGCTCGCCGGACGCGGCCGGCTCGACCGTCAGTTGGATCCCGTACGCCACAGGTCCACGGTCATGGTCTCGATACTTATTGCCTTACGGGAGCGGCCGAGGCCCTCTTTTTTGACAGTGTCCGAGTTCTGAAGGCGATTTGGATCCTGCACCTTTCCCTTCGGCACCGGTAGTCGCGGTGGGTATACGTCGAGATCTGCCGTCTGGCAGCCACTTCCATCCCTGCAGTTCGCGACGCGCTTTTTGCCGATCGAGTAGATCAGGGCTTGCCCCAGGCTCACCATGTAAGTGCCGTCGGCCATGAAAAGAACGCTAATCGTCGCCGGATAGGTTTTTTCCGCCGACGTTTTCGCCGTGGAGCTGCTGTTGAAGACGGTCTGCACTCCGCCCTTATAGCCGACACTCCGATTTTGAGTAGCTTCACTCGCCTGCACGGAATACCGAATAGTGCCAACGCCATTCTTCACGCTGATCGTGATCATGCTGATCGAACTGTTCGACCAGTCCGACCACTGCTCGTGTCCTTCGTCCCCCTTGTTGTCGAGCACATAGCGGATCATGCCGCTCCAATTGTCGTGGGCGGGCTCGCAGCCGCAGCTCTCATCCCCCTGGAACTTTCCCCCCATGGCGTTCACCCACTCCTGAGCGAGCTGCAGGAGGGCCTGGTGCGAGATTGAGGGTGGCTTAGGGGCGACGTACGTGGGGCCGCCTGGATCGAGATATTGGTCAGCGTTCAGACCGCGGTTCCCGTTGAACGCCGTCTGGGCAAAATTGTTGCCGCCGTTGTCATCCGTGACGTGCCCCAGGAATTCCTCGGCGCTGCCGAGCGACTTCTTGAACTGCCTGCAGAGCGAAGTCGAATCCTTGTCCACGAAGGAGTGAAAATTGGCGGCAGTCATCCACTGCTTTGTCGGCGAGCCGTCCCTCTTGTTCGCCATGTTGTTGTGACAGTCCATGCACTCGGCTTCGATGGTGCCGTCGGTGGATTTGCGAATCGCACCTCCACCATGCGGGATGAGGGACGCCGGTGCAGTCGGGTCGTGCGGGTCAAGTCCGATGCCAGTGATGTGCGGATTGACGCCGCCATGGCAGTTCACGCACCGTGGCTCGTTCAGCACGACATTGGCAATCTTGTCGAACGCCGCGGCTGCCTTTTGGGACTGGGATTCGGTCAGCGGACAGGAACCCCGGCCAAGCGCCGATCCCGTGGCAAGGACAAGAAAACCAAAAATAGCGGCTCGCAGGCTGGTACGCGGAAGCGAGCGATTTCCGTGTGGCGCCCGATTGGTCATTGGTTTGCATCCCCGGACGCAGTTCGGAAGAGAGCAACGAACGTGCGCCCAATGAACTGAGGAAAGGGGCGATTCTCGGACAACATTCCCCGGCCGGTCAACGAGATGCTCCGAGTACCGCAACTTGCACTCTCGGCGAAGTACGGCCCAATGAGCCGACTCCTCCAGCCAGCAAGTGCAAGTTGGCGTGGAATGCGATAGCGTGCTCGCTAAGGGGAGGGTCCATGCTCGAAACTCGATTCGGCAAGCTTCTCGGGTTCGCCGCGCTCGCTCTGACCACGGTCGCGCAGGCGCAGACGCACGTGCTGCGCTACACGCCCCCGGCGAGCTCATTCCATTCCAGTCTGGGCGAGAACTTTGCCATCAACGGCACAAATGCCCAGGTTCAGGTCTACCAATTCCAGGAGTTCAAGGGAAACATCGTGCAGACATTCCAGAGCACGCTGCTGCGCGACTGGATATCGCCGATGATGCAGGAGGAGAACGTCGCGACGAAGCCCGCGTTCGAGCGCCTCAGCATGCCCGGTGCGGACCTGGTGATCAGCGCTAGCTTCAACGAGAACCGCGTCGGGCTCGCGCGGCCGCATATTCGCATGCTCATCATCGCCGGCAATGAGGCGGCGATTTTCGACGCGACCGCCGGCACGGTGCAGGGCTGGCAGATGGCGGTACCCGCCCTGAAGGAGATGGCGGCGTCGATGCGCGTGGAGGGCCAGGCTCCGCTCACCCCCCTCACCGCCGAGGCGGCGAACGGCGTCGCCGGGCTCTACATGGGACAGAAGCAGAAATACATGGCCTCCATGGTGAACGTGACCGGTTCCGGTTACTACACGCAGGCGCTGCACTTTTACCTGCTCTCGCCCGACGGACAGGTTTACCGCGCTTACGACAAGCTCGAGACGCCCGGCGGGCACTTCGATTTCGCCGGCGCGGCGCGACGCGATCCGATGAACATCGGCCGCTACACCGTGGACAACGGCAAACTCGTCATCAAAATCAACAAGCTCAACCCGGAGACGATCGTCACCAATCTGCCGAAGGACGGCAAGCTGGTCATCTACTCCGTCTCGTACGAGCGGCAGTAACCGCCTGGCGCGCAGAAGTCGGGAACCACGACGCTCGGTGTTGCGCTAGCGAGGGAAGTAAAGGCAGCGTTCTTCGACGTCGACGATTACTTCTGGCCGCCGACACAGCCGATGAGTCGCGCGCGTGATGAACGCGCTAAAGAACCTATAGGGAATGCCTCTTCCTGGCCGATACCGGACATAAACTACGGTCGTGCTTCAGTTCGAGCAGATCAGCAGATATGGAGACTCCTGATGAGAATCGCGATCATTGGCGCCGGCAATGTTGGCCATGCCCTGGAAACCGGATGGAAGAAGAAGGGACACGAGATACGGTTCGGCAAGCGCGAGTCGAACAAGGATGCCGCGCAATGGGGCGAAGTCGTAGTGCTCGCCACGCCATGGCCGGCCGCGAAGGAGGCCATCGCTACTTGCGGAAACCTTGCCGGCAAGGTGTTGCTCGACGCGACCAATCCGCTGCTTCCCAATCTTGCCGGCCTCGACCATGCGGAAGGCAGCGGCGGTGAGCGAGTCGGCCGCTGGGCTCAGGGAGCGAAGGTTGTGAAGATCTTCAACACCACCGGGT
Source organism: Sphingomicrobium sp. (assembly GCA_035639115.1). GTDB lineage: Bacteria > Pseudomonadota > Alphaproteobacteria > Sphingomonadales > Sphingomonadaceae > Sphingomicrobium. Next base: position 3,039 of record DASQYQ010000233.1, read on the forward strand.
TCAGCAACATGCAAGACCCAAGCTACGCCGCGGGAAAGCCGATGATGCTCTACTGCGGTGACGACTCCGCGGCCAAGGGAATCGCGAAGCGGCTATCGGATGACCTTGGCTTTGACTCCATCGACTTCGGACCGCTTTCGAACGCTCGCTATAGCGAAGCCATGGCTATGACGTGGATCTGGCTTGCCGTAAAGGGCGGCGTCGGCCGGGATGTCGCCTTCGTCCTGGCTCGACGGTAGGAACAGCTCAACGATCGTCTGCTCGGCCAGGGGCGGACCTTCGCATTAAGGCCGAATCGCCCTCTTTCGCTAGGGTCTGTATGGCCGCCATGTGCCCCTGAGATCGTGCTTTTCGAAGCCACGTCAACGCTTCTGCGCGTGTGTCGGCACTCTCCAAAAGGTACAGGCCTAAGCGGCATTGGGAGTCTGCATAGCCCCGCTCAGCTGCCTCGCGGAAGAGTAGTAATGCGCGCGGAACGTCCTGATCTGTACCTAAGCCGTAGTACATGAAGCTGGCGAGAAAGTGCTTGGCAGGAAGGTAGTCGCTGTTCGACGCCTTGCGATACCAATTGACCGCGGACGTTTCATCTCCGGCCTCGTCACATAGGTGGCCCATGTAAAACTGCGCGATCGGATTGCCCCCGTTGGCCAACGGCTCAATGCGCGTTCGAGCTACGTCTGGGGTTTCGCTACCGTAGATAAACTCGAGCTCTTGCGGCGTCATTTGGTCCGCTTCGGGTCGATAGCGGTAGTTAGTTTAGGTCTGCTCTCGGCTGCGGATTCAATGAGTCGACGCAACACAACGATGATAACGCTCGGCTGGAGTTTCAAAGCCGAGGGTTTTTCTGGGTCGCTCGTTGAGCCGTCGCGCGACGGCGTCTAGCTTCGCCTGCGAGTAGACCGAGAGGTCAGT
>DASQYQ010000234.1:0-19925 GCA_035639115.1 Sphingomicrobium sp.
CATCAAATATGCGGACGTGAACCCCTATTGGAACGTTCCGCCTGACCTCGTTCGGAACCTGATTGGCCCGCGCATCGTCGCTCAGGGCATTAGCTACCTGACCGACCGCGAATACCAGGTGATGACTGGTTACGGCGAGGATGCGAAGATCCTCGACCCAAACGACGTCGATTGGAAGGCAGTCGTCGCGGGCACGCAGGACGTGGCACTTCGCCGCCTCCCCAGCCCGGCCAATTCAATGGGCATGATGAAGTTCATGCTCCCTAACTATTTCGGCATCTATCTCCATGATTCTCCGGAGAAAGATCACTTCACGAAGAACGAGCTGTGGATCAGCAACGGATGCGTGAGGCTTGAGGACTACAAGCGCCTGGCGAAGTTCGTGTTCGACGGCATCGTCCCCAAGGGCGCGAATCCGAAGGTCGAGGAGCATGTCGATCTTCCGGCCCCGATCCCGGTCTACATGACGTATCTGACGGTGCAGCCGACCGCCGATGGTGTGCAGTTCCTCGAGGACCGCTACGGCCGCGACGCTCATCTGATGGATCGTTACGGACCTCAGCTGCTCGCGGCCGTTCACGGACGATAATTTGCCGGGCGTTGATCGGCCAGGAACGGCCGGAACGCCTAGTGGCTTTGCGTAGGAATGCGGGCAATAATGCCGAGTGGCCTACATCCCGATAAGCATATTGCAATATGCCGCCGTCGTCGTCGGAGGCCTGCTTTTTGGCGCGGTTGTACTCGCTAAACGGCTGAGGACGCCCAAGGCCGATGGAAATGTGTCGATGCGCTCGCGGCTTTCACTTTTCGGGATAGCCGTCCAAACCGCGAGTTTCTTTGCCGCCGCCGTCGGTCGAGTCGAGGTGTCGACGCCGATCGGATCGAGCAAATCGTTGATCCTCGCAGCTGTCGTGCTCTTCCTCGGAGTCGCGGGAGCTGCGCTGTTCGATCGCAGCGCCCGAATCCTTGGTGCGAACTGGAGTCTAGTCGCCCGGATGCGGACGGACCATCAACTTGTTCGTGACGGCCCGTTCGCACGGATTCGCCACCCGATTTACTTCGCAATGCTGCTCATGCTGGCCGCTCTCGGAATTGGCTTGGGACATATCTGGGGCCTGGTCGCGGCTGTCCCCCTATTCGTGATCGGAACCTCAATTCGAATCCGCGAGGAAGAGAAGCTTTTGAGCGCGCAGTTCGGGGAAGACCACGCGCGCTACGTGCGCGAGGTTCCCGCCTTCATTCCATTCATTGGTTGAGCGAGACTTTCAGGCGGCGTCGCCGGCTTTGCCTTTCGCGGCATAGACGCGGACCGGGTCCTTGCGTCCTTCGACAACGTCTCCATCGACGTGGACCTCATCCACTCCATCCATCGATGGAAGGTCGAACATGGTGTCCAGCAGGATGCCTTCGAGAATCGACCTCAGCCCGCGAGCGCCGGTCTTTCGCTCGATCGCCTTCTTGGCGACCGAATGGAGAGCATCGTCGGTAAATTCGAGCTGGACGTCCTCCATGTCGAATAGCTTGGCGTACTGCTTCACTAGAGCGTTCTTCGGCTCGACGAGGATCTTCACCAGCGCGACCTCGTCGAGATCCTCGAGCGTCGCGATGACCGGCAAACGGCCAACGAACTCAGGGATGAGGCCGAACTTCAGCAAGTCCTCAGGCTCGCAATGCTTCAGGATCTCGCCGGTCTTGCGCTCGTCGGGAGCGGCGACATGTGCGCCGAAGCCCATCGACTTGCCCTGCATGCGGTCCGAGATGATCTTTTCGAGGCCCGCGAACGCGCCGCCACAGATGAACAGGATGTTGGTCGTGTCGACCTGGAGGAATTCTTGCTGCGGATGCTTGCGGCCACCCTGCGGTGGAACCGAAGCAGTCGTGCCCTCCATCAGCTTCAGCAGCGCCTGCTGCACGCCTTCGCCCGACACGTCGCGAGTGATCGACGGATTGTCCGACTTGCGGCTGATCTTGTCGATCTCGTCGATGTAGACTATTCCGCGCTGCGCCTTCTCGACATTATAATCGGAGGCCTGGAGCAGCTTGAGAATGATGTTCTCGACGTCCTCGCCAACATAGCCCGCTTCGGTGAGCGTAGTCGCGTCCGCCATGGTAAAGGGCACGTCGAGAATTCGCGCGAGCGTCTGAGCCAGTAGCGTCTTGCCGCAGCCGGTGGGCCCGATCAGCAGGATGTTCGACTTGGCGAGCTCTACCTCGTTGCCCGCCTTCGATCCGTGCGAGAGCCGCTTGTAATGGTTATGCACCGCGACCGAGAGGACGCGCTTGGCGCGGTTCTGCCCGATCACATAATCGTCGAGCACCTTGCAGATTTCGGACGGAGTCGGAACGCCGTCGCGAGTCTTGACCAGCGCCGACTTCGACTCCTCGCGGATGATGTCGTTGCAGAGCTCGACGCACTCATCACAGATGAACACGGTCGGCCCCGCGATCAGCTTCCTGACCTCATGCTGCGACTTGCCGCAGAAGGAGCAGTAGAGGGTGCTCTTGCTATCGCCGCCTGAAAGCTTGGTCATTCCCGTCCTTGCGTCTCGGCCGCGAACGACCGTCCTCTGATGGGCATGCTAGCCCGCTTTATGACACAATCAACTCTGCAGGTGGGTTAACGTATCCCGCTCCGAGATTGGCCTTTTGATTTCAACAATATGGATGGAGGTCGGGGCCCAAGCAAGAGGCTCACTGTCACACTTTGAGACGGTCGAACGCCTCTCGGATCGTCACGTGGAAGTCGGAACGGGCGTAAATGTCATTGTGGCCTGCTCGATCGATGATGCGGTCGAGGACCAGCTTGCGAACCCGCTTTCGGAGAGCGTCGGTCCGTTCACCTGGAACGATTTCATCGCGCTCGGCTGCGATGATTGCTACCGGAATGTCGAGCCCTTCGAGAGCTGACGCGGCGTCGATTTCGTGGTCGAAGAACGGCCCGATCGGCAACCACGGAAACCTCGACTGGGCCACCGCCTTCAGCGAATCAAAGGGCGTCACGAGAATTAGCCCGTCGAGCCGGCGCGTCGGAGCCAGGCACGCAGCTACACCGCTCCCGATGCTGAACCCGACGGCGATTGCGCGCTTTGGCCTCAGGCGCTCGACTGCGAGGTCGTAGATCAGCGGTGCATCCGCGATCAGAGCTTGGGATGAAGGCGAGCCCTGAGAGGGCGCGTAACCGCGATAATGAAAGGCAACGACATCCTCGTTGGGGAATAGCTCGTGCTGATACTCGGCGACGTCCTGGGCATTCCAGGCATTGCCGCCGAAGCCGAGGATCAACGTTCGGTCTTCGGCGGGCTCGTCGGCAGGGATGTGGATGCCGGCGAGTTCCTGACCGCTGGCGGCCTTGAGCGACAGCCGCTCGGCGGCCGTAGGCCAGGGGCCCGCGGAAGGCACCGCGTGCGTCGGAAAAATCAGGTGAGACTGGAATTCGAACATGTGAGTGGCGGTCGCGGCTATTGCGCGAACGCGGCCTCGATCGCCGGCGTTACTCTATCGACGGTATAAGGCTTCTCGATCACCGGCGCGTCATTGAACTCGGGCGGCGGCGGATCGACGTGCCCGCCGGTCGCGATCACGAACGGAACATTCTTCTCACGGAGCTTTGTCGCGACGGGCCAGACATTCTCGCCCTTCAGGTTCACATCGAGGATTGCGAGGTCGAACCCGCCCTTTTCGACCTCCTCAAGGGCACATTCGACGGTTTCGCAGGTGCCGCGGACTCGGTGCCCCAGCGAATCGAGGAAATCCTCGAGCATCATCGCAATGAGAGGCTCGTCCTCGACAATCAGAATGGAGCGCGTGTCAGCCATAAGCGCGTTCGTAAAGTGCGGAACTGAAACAGCAAAGTCCTTATTTCGTACCCATGGTGCGTCGAGCCGCCTCGGCGAGATCAGTGACGGAGAAAGGCTTGGGCAGGAAATTCACATTCTCAATATCGATGGACTTGCGAAGCTGCTCTTCAGCGTAGCCGGACATGAACAGAATTTTGAGCTCGGGCCAGCTCTTGCGCGCTTCCCTCACCATCGTCGGCCCGTCCATTCCCGGCATGACTACGTCGCTGATAAGCAGATCGATCGGCTCTCCCGCAGCGAGGATTTCAAGCGCATCTTCGCCATTGTCGGCGGTCATAACCTTGTAACCGTGACGGGTGAGCGCGCGCTCGGCGACGCTTCGGACCATCGGCTCGTCTTCGACCAGGAGGACGGTCCCGGTTCCCCAGAGTTCGTCTTTCTTCGCCTTGCCGACAGTTCGTGACTTGGCGGCGCGCTCCTCTTCGCCGTGGACCGGCAAGTAGATGACGAATCTCGTCCCTTGTCCGACCTTCGAATCCGCGAAAATGAACCCGCCCGATTGCTTGACGATGCCGTAGACGGTCGAGAGGCCAAGGCCAGTGCCTTTTCCGACCTCCTTGGTCGTGAAGAAGGGCTCGAAAATCTTGCCGAGCACGTTCGGCGGAATGCCGGTGCCCGTGTCCGTCACCGACAGAGCGCTGTAGTCGGCGATCGGGAGAATGTCGGAGCCAAGCTCGGCGACCTGGTCAGACTTTACCGAATAGGTCTGGATCGTCAGCGTCCCGCCCTCCGGAAGCATCGCATCGCGAGCATTGACGGCGAGGTTGATGATCACCTGCTCGAGCTGCCCGGGATCGGCACGGATCGGACCGAGATTGCGGCCATGCTTCACGACCAGCTCCACGGTCTCGCCGAGGAGCCGCTTCAGCAGATGCGACACTTCCGACACAACGTCGGGAAGCTGGAGCACTTGCGGGCGCAGGGTTTGCTGCCTCGAGAAGGCGAGGAGTTGTCGAGTTAGGCCGGCAGCACGGTTCGAGTTCGACTTGATCTGCTGGATGTCGTCGTAGTCGATATCGCCGGGAGTGTGCCGCATCAGCATCAGGTCGCAGTGGCCGATGATCGCGGTCAGGATGTTGTTGAAGTCGTGCGCAACGCCGCCCGCCAGCTGGCCGACCACCTGCATCTTCGTCGCCTGCGCCACCTGCCGCTTAAGCTTGGCTTCCTCGCTATTGTCCTTGAGCAGCAAAAGGACCGCGGCGTCGCCGAGACCGCGGAGCCCGGCGACCGTGAGCGCGACCGGTTCGGACGGCTGACCGGCAAGCTGCACAGCGACGTCGCCGGACATGGCCGGGCCGCGGGCGTTGCGCCGGACTGCGTCCGCGACCGCGGCCTTATCTTCCTTCACGACCAGGTCGCCAGGATAGATCGGCATCTTCGAGCCCTTTATCCCGGCAGCCTGGAAGAAGGCCTGGTTCATGGTCAGGAAGCGCCCATCGCCATCGACGAGCGCGAGTCCGATCGGCAGCATGTCGAGCAAGGCCTGAAGGTGCGACGAGCTCGACATCGGCAGGGTGTCGGGACTGTCGAACAGGTAGAAATTGCCGTAGTCGGAAGGTCCTGGGGCATCCAGCGGAACGAGCACCGCACGAAGCTGCCGCCCGGAATCGCCCTCGGCGATCAGCTGGAAATGGCCACCATCCGCGCTTTCTTTAATTAGGTCGGTGAGGCGCAGCGGGTCTTCGCCGAGCTGCCGTCCAACGGCCCTCTCCTCGAACAGCTGGTTGCATGCGACAATTCTGCCTTGAGGATCGAGGAACGCCGCGAGCACTCCTGCCCGGCCGAGCAGATCCCCGGCTCGTCCACGAAGGCGATTGGCGGCCATCACAAGTGGGTCAGGCGCTGTCCCTCTGATGAAGCGCCATAGGAGCAGTTCGCCCTTGGTTCCGACGCGCTCGACCTCGACCGGCGACGATCCTGCGGCGGTTTCGATGGTGGCGACGCAACCCGCGCCATCGCGGGTCGCCATCGACTGCGCGAGCTTCAAACCCTCGCGCGCCTCCTCGTCCGCTGCTAGCTCGAGTGGCGGCCGCGCGTCCCCAAAGCGCTCGCGATAGGCTTGGTTGACAAGGAGCAGCGAGCCCTCGCCCGTCGTCAGAGCGACGGGATCGGCGCTGAGTCCGAGCGCGGAGCCGAGGAGTGAATAATCCGGGCCGACAACGAGCGGCTCGCTCGGGACGGGAGGAACCGGTTTTCGAAGGAACGCAAAAGCCGCACCTATGAGTCCCAGTAGTGCGGCCGCGCTGGCCACCAAGGGCTCTGCGAGCAGAAGCAACAGAAGAGCGACAGTGAGCGCCGCCCCGAAGATCAGCAACGGTGCAAGCCAGCGGCCCCAACCGTCGAGGCGCGTGGATTCGATCTGCGGCAGCTCCTGGTACAGCATAAGCGTCGGCGCTCATGCTACCAGAAGCGCTGGAACCTACCAGATGCGCACTCGATCAGCCGGAGCGAGGTACAGCTTTTGGCCCGGCTGGACGCCGAATGCCGAGTACCACGGGTCCATGTTGCGAACCACGTCCGTTCGGACCCGGCACGGCGAGTGCGGGTTCGTTAGAAGCTGCTGGCGAAGCGCCGCCTCGCGGTCGTTGCAGCGCCACACTTGAGCCCATCCGAGATAGAAGCGCTGGTCGGCGGTAAAGCCGTCGATCACCGGCGGCGGAGCGCCGTTGAGCGACGCCAGATAAGCGTCGCGAGCGACCGACAGGCCAGCAAGGTCCGCCACATTCTCTCCCATCGTTAGCTTGCCGTTGACATGCATCCCGGGAAGCGGCTCGTACGAATTGATCTGCGATTCATATTTATCGAGCCGTGCCTGGAAGTTCTTCGAGTCGGCGGGAGTCCACCAATCGATCAAGTTGCCGTGGAGGTCATATTTAGCGCCCTGGTCGTCGAACTGGTGGCTCATCTCGTGACCGATCACGGCGCCGATACCGCCATAATTGATGGCCGGATCGGCATGCGGATCGAAGAAGGGAGGCTGGAGAATGGCCGCCGGGAACACGATCTCGACCATCGTGAAGTTGGAGTAAGCGTTGATCTCCATCGGGGTCATGCCCCATTCCCACCGCCGGATGGGGCCGCCCAGCTTCCCGATCTGATAGTCGTAATCGAATTTGTTCGACCGCATTGCATTGCCGAGCAGGTCGTTGCGGTCGATCACCAGGCCGCTCATGTCGCGCCATTTCGACGGATAGCCGATCTTCGGTGAGAAAGCTGCAAGCTTCGCGTGAGCTTTCGCCTTGGTTTCGGGACTCATCCAGTCGAGCTGGTCAATGCGCCGGTTCATCGCAGCGATCAGATTGTGGACGAGCTGGTCCGCCGCTGCCTTGGTCTCGGGCGGAAAATATTTGGCGACGTAAAGCTTGCTGACGTCATCGCCCAGCGCACCGACCGTGAAGTTCACTGCACGCTTCCACCGCGGCTCCTGCTCCGGAGTGCCCGAAAGCACGGTGCCGTAGAAAGAGAAGTTCTCCTGGTCGAACCTCTTCGGAAGGTAGTCCGAATAGGAATCGATCGACCGAACGAGCAATTGATCGCGGAGCACCGGAAGCGGCGTCCGGCCCAGCAACGCCGAGATTCCCTTGAACGCGCTCGGCTGGAAAACGATCACGTAATCAACGTTCGCGCCATCGTCCTTCACAAGCTGCGGGAAGTCGAAGCCGGGCGCAAACTTGCGCACCTCGGCCAGCGACATCTTGTTGTAGGTCTTGGTCGCGTCGCGGCTCTCGGCGCGGGCCCAATGGACCTGCGCAATCTTCGTCTCGAAAGCAAGGATCGCCTTCGCGCGCGCCGCCGCGTCCTGTTCGCCCGCGAGCGTGAGCACGTTCGTGAGGTGCTGGAGATACTTGGCCTTCGTCTCAGCGAGCTTCGGATCCGCGGACAAATAATAATCGCGGTCCGGCATGCCGAGGCCGCCTTGAATGACGTTCAGCGCATATTGATCTGACGCCTTACGGTCCTGCCCGACGAACATCCGAAACGGCGTGCCCACTCCGATGCGATCAGCATGGGAATAGAGCTTCGCAAGGTCCTTCTTCGACTTGATACCCCGGACCTCATTCAACCACGGGTCGAGCGGGGTAAGGCCCTTCGACTCGATCGCCGCTTCGTCCATGAAGCTCGCGTAAGCGTTGCCAATCTTGCTGCTGGGATCCTTCGACTGCTCCTCGATGATCGTGCGGGTGCGTTCCTTCGACAGATCGTCGAGCACATTGAACATGCCGTAACGCGCCTTGTCGGCGGGGATGGGCGTGTTCTTCGCCCAGGTGCCGTTGGCGAACTCGAAGAAGTCGTCACCGGCCGCAACGGCCTTGTCCATGCCCGCGGTGTCGAAACCGAAGGTGCCGTATTGCGGTTTGGGTGCGGGTGAAGCTTCCGGCGCGACCGCTGCGGCAACGGCCGCCTGCGGAGGCGGCGGCGCCTGGGTGCCGCATCCGACGAGCGCAGTTGAAGCGAGAGCAAGCGCAAGAAACTTCGACATCACAGTCCCCTCGGTCGATTCCTATCTTTTGTTAGCTTGGGTGCGAGTAAGCAAGAGCCACCAGAGCCGATCGACGGCCGCGCGGAATTCGGCTGCGAACGGCGGCGCCGTTTACGATTCGTCGCGCGAATGGCCGCGACGGCGCCAGCGACTGTGCGACGACAGGCGCCAGGCGAGCGCCGCTGCGAAATAGCCGAATGACGAGAGGCCGACAGCAATGGTTAGAATGCCTAGCGCGATCGGTCCGGACGCATGGTGAATCCAGAACAGGAGCCGGCTCAACTCACCTGAGAAGCGGGCCGCTGCTGCCGGATCCACAAGCGGCTGATCATGATGCAGCTCCCACGAGCCGATCCGATAAGCAGCGTAATACATCGGAGGAATCGTCAATGGATTGACCAGAAGGGTGCAAATCGCCGCGACTGCCACATTCGCGCGCGTCGGTATCGCCATCAGCGCAGCGATGATCGTGTGCATGAAGGGGATGATGACGGCCACGAATACCCCGACAGCAACGCCGCGAGGGACCGAGCGGCGAGTCATCCGCCACAAGGAAGGGTGCGAGAGATGGGCAGCGAATGGCCTCAGCAGCCGGTACTCGTGAACGGTATCACGCCTCGGGATGTGACGAGTCAGCCACTCGAAACGGCTGGTACCGGCAGCCGGTTCAGGCATTGTGCCGGAGCAAGCGCTGCTGTTCGCGCTTCCAGTCCCGCTCCTTCATCGTTTCGCGCTTGTCGTGCACCTTCTTGCCCCGCGCGAGCGCTAACTCGACCTTCGCGCGTCCGCTGCCGTTGAAGTAGATCGACAATGGCACGAGCGTCAGGCCCTGGCGCGTCACAGCGCCTTGCAGCTTGGCGATTTCGCGGTTCTTGAGCAACAGCTTCCGCTGCCGGCGCGGTTCGTGGTTCAGGCGATTCCCGTGGCTATATTCCGGGATGTGGCTGTTGATCAGCCAGACTTCGTCACCCTCGACGGTGGCATAGCTCTCCGCGATCGACCCCTCGCCGCTCCGAAGCGACTTCACCTCCGTGCCAGTAAGCTGAATGCCCGCCTCGAACCGCTCCTCGACGAAATAGTCAAAGCGCGCGCGCCGGTTCTCGGCGACGACCTTCTGCTTGTCGAAAGCTTGCGGAAGCGGCTTGGCCATGAGGGTTAGATAAGGCCTGCGTGCTCCAATGCAGCATCCACGGCGCGTTTCGATGAATCCGAAGCCTCGACCAGCGGCAGGCGAAGTTCAGCGGGGAAGTCGGCCTTCAGCCGCAAAAGCGCATATTTCGTGGGAGCTGGCGACGCGTCTGTGAAGAGCGCCGCGTGGAGCGGATATAGTTTGTCCTGCAGCGAGAGCGCATCATCCCAGCGCTTTTCGCGTGTGGCCATTTGAAATTCTGAGCACAGCTTCGGCGCCACATTTGCTGTCACGGAAATGCAACCGACGCCGCCCATCGCATTGAAGCCAAGCGCCATGTCGTCGTTGCCGGACAACTGACAGAAGTCGTGACCGCAGGCGATCCGCTGCGCCGAGACCCGGGCCAGGTTCCCGGTCGCGTCCTTCAGAGCGACGATCCGGGGATGCGCGGAGATTTTCCCAAGGGTTTCCACCGAGATGTCGGCGACCGTCCGAGAGGGTACATTGTAGACCACAATCGGCAATGGAGACGCCTCGGCGATTGCAGTGAAATGTGCAGCAAGGCCCGCCTGGCTCGGCTTGTTGTAATAAGGCACGACCGCGAGAACCGCATCGGCGCCCACATCTGCAGCTGTGCGGGCGCGCTCGATCGAGGCGGCGGTGTCGTAGGTGCCGCAGCCAGCAATCACCGGCACCCTGCCCTTCGCTGCTTCGACCGCGATCGCGATCACCCGCCGGTGCTCGTCGTCGTTGAGGGTCGCCACCTCGCCCGTAGTTCCGCACGGCACGAGCCCGTTCGACCCTTCCGAGATCTGCCAATCGACGAATTCGCGGAATGTGTCCTCGGCGACACGCCCTCCCGAAAAGGGGGTCACGAGCGCCGGGATCGAGCCGAAAAACATGAACTTAACTCCCGAATCGCGAGTTTTTCTGTGGACAAGTGGGTCGTGTTCAGTGGCTGATAAGGAGGGGCGTGCCAATATGTCCAGCATGTGGCGATTGGCTGGATTGGTCCCTGTCCTGCTGGCGACCGCGCCCTTGAGCTCGGCGCAATATGCCGCGCCTACTGCCTATTCCTCTGCGCCTTCCGCACCGAGCGTTGCTTATTCGCTCGATCAATGGCGGCGCCTTCGACAGAGCGACAATTACAGCTTCGCCGATTATGCGTCCTTCCTCATCACGAACCCTGATTGGCCCGACGCATCCCGGATGCGTCGGTGGGCGGAAAAGGCGATTCGGCCCGGTGAGAATGCGTCGACCGTCATTGCCTTCTTCGCCAAGGACAAGCCCGGCACCGGCAATGGATGGGCGCGCCTCGCGGATGCCTATGCGGGCAGCGGCAAAGCGGCGGATTCGCTGAGCGCAGCGCGCAACGCGTGGGCGTCTTCCGACCTCAGCGAGGACGACGCGCGAGCGATCTGGGCGCGCTACGGCGCAAGCTTCACTCGAGCCGACCAGGACAGGCGCATCGACTCGCTCCTCTTCGACAAGAAGCCCGACGAGGCCTCACGCTTCCTTCCTTATGCGAGCCCAGAGCGGCAGGCGGCGTTCGCCGCTCGAATCGCCATGCAAGAGGATGCGACCGACGCCGACAGCCAATATCGAGCGGTGATGTCCAGCGTCACGACCGACGCCGGGCTGATGATGGATCGGACGCGCTATCTTCGTGACCATCGTTTCGGCAATGCGGCCGAAGATCTCGCTGCGCGCACTCACCATTTCACCGACAAGCCGGCGGACCTGGAGCGGTTTTACGACATGCTCCTGCTGGTTGCGGGGGATGCAGCAAGCGACCGCCAGTGGGACACCGTCTACAACATCACGCGTCAGATCGACGACGCCTTGCCGACGGGAGAGTCGGTCGCAGACCAGCCTTACGGCGTGCGCGACGATTACACGTCGCTTGCGTGGCTCGGCGGGAGTGTGGCGTTGCAGCGGATGCGCCAACCGCAGAGCGCGCTCAGCATGTTCGACCGCTACGCTCGGGCGGGCCGCTCGCTCCAGGTCCAGACGAAGGGTGACTATTGGGCCGGGCGCGCCGCGCTCAGCGCCGGCAGTTTCCAGACGGCGACGAGCTATTTCCAACGCGCCGCAGCCTATCCCGACCTGTTCTACGGCCAGCTGGCGCTCGAGCGCCTGGGCCGGGCTGTGCCACCGCCGCCCGCAGCCCTTCCGCAATATACGACGACCTCGGTACAGCGTGCTGCCTTCGACAGCCGCCGGCTCGTTCAGGCGCTTCGGCTACTCGGCCAGCAGCAGCGTTCGACGGAGCAGGCGCTCTTCGTTCAGGCTCTCGCCCAGTCGCTGGACACCGACGTCGACCGCAACCTCGCTCTTCAGTTAGCGCAGCAGCTCGGACGGCAGGATCTTCCCGTCTGGGTCGCCCGAATGGCGCGGATCAAGGGCGACAGCTTCTACGTGCGGCAAGCTTATCCCTATTTGTCCGCGTCCGTGTCGAACAACTTGTGGTCGCTCGCCAATGGCATCAGCCGGCAGGAGAGCTCCTTCGATCCCTATGCCATCAGCCATGCCGGTGCGCGTGGCATGATGCAGCTTATGCCCGGGACGGCACGCGACCAGGCCGCGAAGATGGGCATCGGCTATGACGGATACCGCCTCATCACCGATCCGAATTACAACGTGTCGATCGGTTCGGCCTATTTCCAGCACATGCTCGATGTGTGGAACGGAAACGTGCCGCTGGCGGTCGCGAGCTATAACGCAGGGTCCGGCAACGCGAGCAAATGGATTCGCCAGTACGGCGATCCTCGCGGCAGCGTCGACGTCGTCGCGTGGATCGAGGCCATCCCCTACGACGAGACTCGCGGCTACGTGCAGCGTGTGATCGAGAACAGCGTCGTCTACGATTCGATGCGCTCGTCGCAGCCGCAGCGGACCGCGCTTCATGTCTCGCGCTATCTTGGGAAGGACCAGCCGGGCTGATAATCGGCTCGCTGTGGCTGACCGTTACATCACTCCCGAAGGGCTGGCGCGAATCCGCGCCGAATATGACGAGCTGTTTGGGGTCGAGCGGCCCAAGATCGTCGAAACCGTCTCCTGGGCAGCGTCGCTCGGCGATCGTTCCGAAAATGCGGACTATATCTATGGCAAACGCCGTCTTCGCGAGATCGACCGAAGGATAGGCTACCTCGCCAAGATCATGAAGCAGGCCAAGGTCGTGGATCCAGCGAAGCAGGAAGCTCGCGACCAGGTCCGGTTCGGCGCCACCGTCGAGCTCGCCGACGAAGACGACAATCGGCGCACGCTGACCATCGTCGGGGACGACGAGGCGGAAGCCTCAGCGGGCCGAATCGGCTGGAGCGCTCCCGTGGCGCGCGCCCTCATTGGCGCGAAAGTGGGCGACGAGCGCGTTGTTCGCCTTCCCGCGGGCGAGAAGAGCTACGAGATCATCGAGATCAGCTACCCGGACTAGCGGCGGCTATTCCTGTGCGACGACATTCGCGGGATCGGCCTTCGCCGCTGCGGCCGCCGCATCTCCGATGATTCGGATGCTGAGTTCCTTCAGCTGCTTCGGCATCACCTCCGAAGGCGCGTTCATCATGAGGTCCTCCGCCTTTTGATTCATCGGGAAGAGGATGACCTCGCGGATGTTCGGCTCGTCGGCGAGAAGCATGACGATGCGGTCGATGCCCGGTGCCGAACCGCCATGCGGCGGAGCGCCGAACTTGAACGCATTGATCATGCCAGCGAAGTTGGTGTCGACCTCTGCGCGCGTATAGCCGGCGATCTCGAATGCCTTGTACATGATGTCCGGGCGATGATTCCGGATCGCGCCGGAGCTCAACTCCACCCCATTGCAGACGATGTCATACTGCCAGGCGAGGATATCGAGCGGGTCCTTGCTCTCCAGAGCTTCCATTCCGCCCTGCGGCATCGAGAAAGGATTGTGAGAGAAGTCGATCTTCCCCTGCTCGTCGTTGAACTCGAACATCGGAAAGTCGACGATCCAGCAGAAACGGAACGAGTCCTTCTCGAGCAGATCAAGCTGCTCGCCGACGCGCGTGCGAGCCGCGCCCGCGAGTTTCGCGGCGTCCTCTTCCTTGCCCGCGGCGAAGAAGATGCCGTCGTCAGGACCGAGTCCCATCGCTTCGGCGATTCGGTTCATGCCCTCTTCCCCGTGGTTTTTGGCGATCGGGCCGCCCCACTCGCCACCCTTGCGCGTCGCGTAGCCAAGGCCTGCGAAGCCTTCGCTCCGTGCCCATTCGTTCATGTCATCGAAGAACTTGCGGCTCTTCTCTGCAGTGCTGGGTGCAGGAACGGCTCGTACGACCGCGCCTTTCTCGACTAGGCCCGCGAACAACCCGAAGCCCGATCGCTTGAAATGCTCGGAGACGTCGGTGATGAGGAGCGGGTTGCGCAAATCAGGCTTGTCAGATCCGTACTTTAGCAGCGCTTCCTTATACGGAATGCGAGGATAATCGCCCGCCGGCGTAACGATCCGCCCCTTGGCGAATTCCTCAAAAACGCCGGAGAGCACCGGCTCGATCGCGGCGAACACGTCGTCCTGAGTGACGAAGCTCATTTCAAAGTCGAGCTGGTAGAATTCGCCGGGGCTGCGGTCGGCACGTGCATCCTCGTCGCGAAAGCAGGGGGCAATCTGGAAATAGCGGTCGAAGCCCGCGACCATGATCAGCTGCTTGAACATCTGCGGCGCCTGCGGGAGTGCGTAGAACTTGCCCGGGTGGACGCGGCTCGGCACCAGATAATCGCGCGCTCCCTCCGGCGAGCTCGCGGTCAGGATCGGTGTCTGGAACTCGGTGAAGCCCTGGTCGATCATCCGCCTGCGGATCGAGGCGATGACCGCCGAGCGCAGCATGATGTTGGCGTGGACCTGCTCGCGCCTCAGATCGAGGTAGCGGTACTTGAGTCGGATCTCCTCAGGATAATCCTGTTCACCGAAGACCGGCATCGGCAGCTCGGCGGCGGTCGATTGCACGGTAACTTCGCCGGCGACGACTTCGACCTCGCCCGTTGCGAGGTTCGGATTCACTGTTTCCTTCGACCGGGCGACGACCTTCCCCTCGACCGTCACAACCGACTCCACCCGCACACGATCCAACGTCTTGAATGCAGGCGATTCCGTGTCGGCTACGACCTGAGTGATCCCGTAATGGTCGCGAAGATCGACGAAGAGCAGATGCCCGTGGTCGCGCTTGCGATGGACCCAACCCGAAAGGCGGACCGTCTCGCCGACGTCGCTGGAACGCAGCTCGGCGCAGGTGTGGGTACGATAGGCGTGCATGGGAAACGTCGGCTTTCTGGTTCGAAGATGGCTGGAAAAGCGCGCGCCGCGCTTCACTTCCCACTCACTTTTTGTCAACCCGCGAGGGCGAGGCTATGGGCCACGGCAGACTCATGCGTATTCATCCACTGATTACCAAATCCGAAGACCTCAAGGCCCTCGTCGACCGACTTTCCAGCCAGCCCTTCGTCGCCGTGGACACAGAGTTCATGCGCGAGAACACCTATTGGCCCGACCTCTGCCTGATCCAGGTCGCCAGCAGCGACGAAGCCGCAGCGATCGACCCGAAGGTGGAAGGAATCGAGCTCAAGCCGCTGCTTGACCTGTTCGTGAACAACGAGGAGGTGCTGAAAGTCTTTCACGCCGGGGGGCAGGACCTCGAGATCATCCATAATCTCACCGGCAAGGTCCCCCACCCTCTGTTCGATACGCAAATTGCCGCGATGGCCCTCGGTCATGGGGAACAGATAGGCTATTCAAACCTAATCGAGAGCCTGCTCGGCCACAGCCTCGACAAGGGGGCTCGCTTCACAGACTGGAGCCGCCGCCCCCTCGATAAGCGCCAGATCGATTACGCGATCGCCGACGTCACCCACCTGGCGGCGGTGTTCCCGCGGATGGTCGAAAAGCTGAAGAAGACCGGGCGCGGCGCCTGGCTCGATGAGGAAATGGAGCGGCTAGCCGATCCATCCAGCTTCGCTTTTCCGCCGGAGGACGCGTGGAAGCGACTGAAGCTGCCGAGCCGCAATCCGGCCGTGCTCGGCCGGTTGAAGGCGCTGGCGGCCTGGCGGGAGACCGAGGCCAGATCGAAAAACCTGCCGCGTGGCCGAATCATCAAGGACGATACGTTGAACGAGATCGTGCTCCACCCGCCCAAGAGCCAGGACGATCTTGGCAAGGTCCGCGGACTGTCGGCCGGCTGGAGGACGAACGACATCGGAGGACGCCTGATGGGTTCGCTCGCTGCAGCCAAGCCGCTGGAACAGGACGAAATGCCTGATCGCGAGCCCCGTCGACCAGGTCTCACCAAGGATGCCGCACTGGTTAGCGACCTTTTGAAGCTCCTGCTCAAGATTCGCGCGAAGGAATCTGGCGTTGCGGCTCGGCTGATCGCGCGCTCGGACGATCTCGAGTCGCTGGCGGCTGGAGTCCGCAAGAACCTCAATATCCTTCACGGCTGGCGCTACGAGCAGTTCGGCAAGGACGCGCTCGATCTGGTCGAAGGCCGCCTCGCCTTCGCGATCGAGAACGGCAAGCTCAAGATGAGCCGGGTTCAACAGGAACAGCAAGAGACAGTCGATGCGTAGGGCCGTTGTATTGGCTCCAGTGCTGCTGGCAGCTTGCTCGACTGCACCGGCCGCGCCGATCGTTCACGGCCAAACGCCGGGCCATAGCTGCAAGACAGACGGAACCGCCCAGTTCATCGGCCGGGTGCGCACGGACAGGGTCGGCGCGGCGATCAAGCGCGTGTCCAATGCGGCTGTACTGCGCTGGGCGCCCGTCGGCGTCATGCTGACGATGGACTATCGCGAGGATCGCGTCACCGTGCACCTCGACGCCTCGAACAGGATCACCGAAATCCGCTGCGGCTAGGCCGCTTCGCCGATCAGCCTCGCTTCCGCCAGCGCGCGTCGAACCGTCGGCAGGGAAAGGCGCGCACGCTCCGCAATTGCGAAACGATCAACCGCTTCAACCGCGCGCTCGGCGCACCAATAGTCGCGGTGAAGGCGGTCGGTCATGAACCTCAGCGCATCCGGCGGAATGTGCAGGCCGCGGTCGGCGAAGTGGAGCTGGATCAGCGCGGCGAACAGCGAATCGTCGGGGTGATTGATCGAGGTGACCGGAGTGATCGCGAGCCGGGTCTTGAGGTCCGGCAGCGCTGGCGCCCAGGCTGGCGGCGCCTGATCCGATACCATCACCAACGGCCGGCCCGTGTCCTGCGCCTGGTTCCAGGCATGAAACAGCTCCTCTTCGTCGCGCTGGTCGGCCTCGTCGAACAAGCGGCCGCCGACGCGCTCGACGAAGCTGCGTGCGAGCAACGTTCGGCCCGATCGGCGCGGCCCGGCCAGGATCGTCGCCTTGACCGGCCACATGCTCCATTTGCGAAAATGTTCGAACGCGTCGCGATTTGCATCCGAGAGGATGAACCTGGCATCGCCTTCGTTTTGGGGCCAGTCGAGCGGGAGCGCGATCTGGTCCGGCCCCTGCTTCATTGGGCCGTGCCAGAGCTCTGGTTGGTGGCCGGCTGGACCGATGCAGGCTTTGGCGCCGGCGCAGGCTGAGGCGCCGTGGGGGGCGCTGGAAGCGCCGGCGGCTTGTCCGTGGCCGAGTGGATCTTCACCACCGTCCCGCCGAAATCGACGACCCAGCCACGGGCCTTCAGAGCCCCGGCAAGCTGCGCAACCGTTCCGCGGTAGGCGACTAGAACGTAACTCGTACCGCCGGGATTGATCTGCTGTGGAGTCGCAGAGGTTACGCCCGGGAGCGTGCGCAGATGCGCCATTGCGAAATTGTAGAAAATGACGTCGTTGCCGCTGACCTGAACCTGATAGGCATTGACGACATTCACGGGCTTCGGCGCAGCTACCGGGATCGGCTCCTGAGACGGCGGCTGCGGTGTGTTCAGCGACGGATCGCGCGATAAGCGGCCGTCGGCGAGGGCTTGGGCGAAGATCGCATCGATTCGCTGCGCGCCCTGGGCCATCATCGCCGGAATCGCATCGCTGTTCGGAGCAGTGAGCGTGAAGCCTCCAACGACCTCATTGTCGGGGCCGTGCCGAGCGATGAAGCGAGCGACTGCGGGACCCCCCGGGTAAGCGTGCTGGAGCTGGACTTCGGCAACTAGGATGTCCTGCGCGTCATACATATCGAGCAGGGCTCGCCACCAGCCTCGGCCGGGCCGGGATGTCTGTGCGGCGTTCAGCAATAGCGGATCGGCGCCCATTCCGCTCACCCGAACGTAGTTTATCGGCGTCTGCGCGGTCCGGAACTGCGCCCAGGCACGCTGCCACGCATTACGGAGCTCGACACTGGTTTCAGTGCCCCCGGTGACGATCACCGGAATGAGCAGCATCGGGACGGAATGTTCGGTGACCTGAGCGCCTTCGACCCCAAGGAACGGCGCCGATTTACCGCGGTCGAACTCAACGCTCAGGTCAGCGATGTACCGGTTGGGCCCAATCTGCTCCCGATCCACGTTGATCGAGGTCACGATCTGGTCGAGTGTTCCGTCGGGCAGGTTCGGCGCCTGATTGATGGGCGCATTGTGCATCTTGGCCCAAAGGAGCCTGAATGCCTGCCGCTGAGCGAGCCGCCAGCCTCCGAGACGAGCGGTCTGCGCGTCCTGCGCCGTCACATTGACATGAACTCCGCCGATTTCGAGCGTGTTCGAGGTATCGAGCGGAAGGATGCCGCGGTCAGTGCTCTCAAGCTGCGCATAGACGACCGCACCGAGCCCGAGGGCGGCGACGAGCATGAGCAGGGGAACGACAAGGCGACGGCGGAGCATTCGCGCTGTCTTTTGGCGACAACGGCGTGGAAATCCAAGCGGCTTGTCTCTAGTGCCCGCGACAAATGAGCCAAAAGCCCCTGACTTACGCCGACGCCGGCGTGTCCATCGATGCTGGAAATGCGCTCGTGAAGACGATCGGGCCGCTTGCCCGTTCGACCGCTCGGGCGGGTGCCGATGCGAAGCTCGGAGGATTCGGCGGCTTCTTCGACCTGAAGGCGGCTGGCTATTCCGATCCGCTCATCGTGGCCGCGAACGACGGGGTCGGAACGAAGCTCAAGCTGGCGATCGAGACTGGTCGGCACGCCGGCGTCGGAATCGATCTCGTCGCCATGTGCGCCAATGATTTGATCGTCCAGGGCGCCGAGCCGCTGTTCTTTCTCGACTATTACGCGACCGGGAAGCTCGACAATGACGTGGCGGCGGCGGTCGTCGCCTCGATTGCCGAAGGATGCCGGCAGGCAGGCTGCGCGCTTATCGGCGGGGAGACGGCCGAGATGCCGGGCATGTATGCCACAGGCGACTACGACCTCGCGGGTTTCTGCGTTGGCGCCGTCGAACGGGACAAGGTGCTCACCGGCGCCGGGATCGGCCCTGGCGACATCGTGCTCGGACTGGGCAGCTCGGGGGTGCATTCCAACGGATTCTCGCTCGTCCGGCGAATCATCGAGAAAGAGGGATGGGACATCCGGGAACGGCTGCCGGGACTAGGCGACCGAACGCTGGCGCAGGTGCTCCTGGAGCCCACGCGCATCTACGTTCGGGCACTCCTGCCGCTGGTCCAGGGGGGGCGGATTAGGGGCCTCGCACACATTACCGGCGGGGGACTCCTCGAGAATATTCCGCGGGTTCTGCCGGAAGGTTGTCACGCCTTCGTCGATGCCGGCCGGTGGCAATTGCCGTCGATCTTCGACTTGCTGCAGGAGGGTGGAAATATCACCCGCGAGGAGATGGCTCGCACTTTCAACTGTGGCGTAGGAATGGCGGTCGTCGTCGCGCCGAATTTGGCGGCGGAGGTCTCAACCGCGCTCGAAGGCGCCGGCGAATCCGTCTTCGAGATCGGGCGCATCGAAAAAGGCCCGCGAGGCTGCACTGTATCCGGACAGGCCGGCGCGTGGAACTCCCCGAAGGAATGGTCCGCGACTCACAATGGGTGACCCGAGGCGTGTCGCAATCCTGATCTCAGGTCGCGGAAGCAACATGCGGGCCCTCGCCGAACGGGCGGACACATATTCTGTGGTTCTCGTCGCCTCCAACAAGTCCGAGGCGCCCGGCCTCGATTGGGCGCGCGAGCACGGGCTTCCAACATGGTCACTCGACAGCAAAGGATTCGGTAGAGAAGAGTACGACCGAATCCTTTCCGCCGCGCTCGAGGAAAAGGAGGCCGGGACGATCGCGCTCGCCGGCTTCATGCGTATCCTCTCGCCCTGGTTCGTCGAGCGCTGGCCGGGCCGAATCGTCAACATCCACCCTTCCCTACTGCCCAAATATCGCGGCCTCGACACGCATGCGCGCGCGATCGATGCAAGCGATCCCGTGAGCGGCTGCTCGGTTCACATCGTCACCGAGGAGCTGGACGCAGGCGAAGTGCTCGGCCGGGCGGAGGTTCCGATCATGAGCGACGATTCGCCAGCGACTCTTGAACGGCGCGTGCTCGCTGCCGAACATCAGTTATACCCCGCCGTCCT
>DASQYQ010000235.1:0-4786 GCA_035639115.1 Sphingomicrobium sp.
GCAATGACGTCGTCGCGGCCGGGCGTATCGATGACGATCACGTCCGCATTTTCGGACAGGCGTTCGATCGCCGCTGAGAAACCCGTCTCGCTATGGTCTTCGAGCACTTCGAACGCGGCCTGCGGCAAGTCCTTTTCCAGCCTCCGCATCGTCGCCGCACGGTTCTCGAGATAGCGAGTCATCGTGCGCTGGCGGCTATCGAGGTCGAGCGCTCCGACGCGATGACCGGAGGCTGCAAGGGCGACCGCCGTATGGACGGCCGTTGTCGACTTTCCGGTCCCGCCCTTTTCGTTGGCGAAGACGATGAAATGCGGCTCACTCATGCTTGATCTTTCCCCCGGCGCGTGCGCAAGCGCCGCCCGTCCGGAAGATTAACTGAGGCGCTCACCGCGTGCAAATCGTTCGTAGCAGTGAAGAATTGGCGCGAGCGAGGGCGGCGGTCGAGGGCTCGCTTGCACTGGTGCCGACGATGGGCGCGCTTCATGCGGGCCATATTGCGCTCATCGAGGAGGCGAAGCGGAATGCCGGCCAAGTCGCCGCTTCGATCTTCGTCAATCCGACGCAGTTCGCCGCCAACGAGGATTTCGGCCGCTATCCCCGCAGCGAAGGCGAAGACGCTCGAATGCTCGAGGAAGCGGGGTGCGACCTGCTGTGGATGCCGTCCGTCAACGACGTCTATCCTTCGGGCTTTTCGACCTCGATCCATGTTTCGGGAGTGTCGGAGCGATGGGAAGGCGAGGCGCGGCCGAGGCATTTCGATGGAGTCGCGACGATCGTTGCCAAGCTGCTCCTGTCGGTTCGCCCCGATGTCGCACTGTTCGGAGAGAAGGATTTTCAGCAGCTGGCCGTAGTTCGACGCCTGGTCGAGGATTTGAACATTCCAGCTCGGGTCATCGCGGTTCCAACGGTGCGCGAAGAGGACGGTCTCGCCCTCTCGTCGCGAAACGCCTATCTCTCGGAGGACGAGCGCGCGCGCGCAACCGCTCTTCCGCGAGCGCTCCAATATGCGCGGCAGGCCGTTCTCGGCGGAACGGACGTCCGTCTCGCCCTCGATACGTCGCGGAAATCGCTGATTGAGGCAGGCTTCTCGCGAATCGATTATTTCGCACTCGTCGATGCGGCCACGCTTGAGCCGCTCGAGGCTCCGACAGGCCAAATGAGGCTGATCGCGGCGGCGGCGATCGGCGCCACTCGGCTCATCGACAATCTCGCCGTCTGAAATCCTGGTTGAGTCGCGTTAACCATTTTTTTGCCTTCGGCGCCGAATTCTTGTCCCCAACAGGGAAGAGGGGACTTTTCATGGGTGCCATCAGTCAGAAGAGCGCGGAGTTCCTGCTCAGGAGCCGAATCGCAGAAGCCGAGGCAGGCAATGTCGACGCGCTGTTCGAGCTTGGACTAACCTATTCGACGGGGCGGGGCGGCATTTGTGTCGACCTGATCGAAGCGCACAAATGGTTCAATCTCGCCGCGCTGTCGGGCAGCACTCGAGGCCAGGAATGCCGGGCCGAGATCGCGCTGGAAATGACTGCCCGCGAGATCGCCGAGGCGCAGCGCCAGGCCCGCGCCTGGCTAGCCGGCTGCGGGTACCAGCGGCGGGCCGCCTAGGTTCAGGTTTATCGTCGTCGTCGCGCTCGGGGTGCCCGGGCGCTCCTTGCCCCAGGTCATCGCCGTGATCTGAGCGGCGGGCAAGCCAAGCAGAATCAGATATTCGCGAGTGCCTTCCGCTCTCTCGGCGCCGAGCGCCAGCGCATGATCGCGGGTGTCGGTCGGGTCCCCGCGACCCTCGATCCGGACCGCCACTTCAGGGTGTTGCCGAAGCCACATCGCCTGGGCTGAAAGGACCGCCCTCGCCTGCGCCGTCAGGAATGCGCTTCCGGGCGTGAAATAGACGATCGTGCTGCCCGACTGGATCGCGAAATCGGCGCGAAGCGCGTCGATCGGGCTCAGGACCGGCGGCGGCGGGGAATCGCGGCGCCTGAGGCCAGGGAGCTGCGCCGAAGCCGGCACGGCGATGAGGAGCGTAAGAAGGAGAAGCTTGCGCATCGGCGTCAATCCATCGTTCCCGACCAATTGGGGTCGGACCCGTCCTGGGGAATGGTCATCCTTCGCGGCGCGCTTCCATCCAGGCTGACTCGGTAGATGCTCGGCCTGCCCGCCGCATCGGTTCGCTGGAAGACGAGCTCGTGACTGCTCGCGGCCCAACTCGGGCTCTCGTCGGCCGGACCCGAGGTCAGAATCCTTTCCCCGGTGCCATCGGGACTGATGATCCCGATCCTTCGAGTGTCGCCGACGCGCCAAGTGAAGGCGATATATTTGCCGTCGGGACTCCACTCGGGCGCTCCGTAAGATGCGGTCGTGAAGGTCAGCCGCCGTTCGTCCGAGCCGTCGGCGTTCATCACGTAAAGCTGCTGAGTCCCCGAGCGATCGCTCTCGAATACGATCTTGCTGCCGTCGGGCGAATAGCTCGGGTCAGTGTCGATTCCGGGCGCGGTCGTCAGCCGTCGCGGAGTGCCGCCGTTCTCGCCCACGACGTAGATGTCGCTGTTGGCGCCGAGCATCATCGAGAAGGCGATTCGCCGGCCATCCGGAGAATAACGTGGAGCGAAGGACATGGCCGGGCCCTGCAGCAGTGGCTGCTGATTGCCGGAGTCCATGTCGACGATTCGGATCTGCGGGATGCCGTTGTCGAAGCTCGTATAAGCGAGATGATGCGCCTTCGGCGAAAGGCGAGGAGTCAGCACCATCGTTCCGCCCGAAGTGACGTAGCTATGGTTGTAGCCGTCGCTGTCCATGACCGCGATCCGTTTCACCCGAGCGTCGCCGGCGCCCGTTTCAGCGACATAGGCGATTCGGGTGTCGAACATGCCGGGCGAGCCGGTGATCTCCTTATAGGCGAGGCCCGAGCATTTGTGCGCCGCTCGCCTGAGGTCGCCGGGGGCGACGACGAAGCCGATTCGGCCCAGCTCACGTCCCTTGTCGACGTCGTAGACGTAACAACCGATCGTGTAGCGCCCGTCGGAGCGCGCTTGGACGAACCCGGTGACGAGCGCCTTAGCGCCCCGGTCGCGCCATTTGGAGAAGGTCGGGGCGGTTACTTCCGGGAAGGAATAATAATCCTTCTGGTTCGGAGTCAGCGCCATCACGTCGGAAGTCTGGCTGAGGTCCGCCTGGACGAGCTGAGTCGCCTGCCAGGCGACCGCGAGCATCTCATTGCCCTTGGTGCCCGAATCCGGCGTCGTCATCGGCGGAATGGCAATGACCGTCGCCGCCGGGGCCCCCGGCTGCGCTGCTTCAGCGACTCCGGCCGTGCAAAAAGCGGCCAGCAGCGCGACATGTCCAAATCCTATTGTTTTCATTGCTCCCGTGCGACGATCTCGCTGAATCTCTCGACCCACTCTCTCGGCTGGCGCCGCGGCCGGCCGTCCCGGCTCAGGAACGCGGCAGTGACTGATGCATCGGCCAACACTTCCGGCCCGCGCATGACTCGCTGCTGAATATGCACCGATGATGCGCGGACTTGTTGGACGGTGCTGACAATCTGAAGGTCTTCTCCGAGCCTTGCCGGGCGGCGGTAGCGGATATCGACGTGAGCGACGTAATAAGCGCTTCCGTCGCCGTGAAGCATCGCGGCCTGGTCGATGCCGACTGCACGAATCATGTCGGAGCGCGCTCGCTCCATGAATTTCAGATAGTTGGCGTAATAGACGACGCCCGCGGTGTCGGTGTCCTCGAAATAGACGGTGAGCGCGAAATGATGCTCGGCGCCGACGAAGCCGCCGCGATAGGGCGTGTCGAGTTCGGATGACGCCATCAGGGCCGCTCTAGCGAGCGGCGACTCGTGCCGTAAACCCCCACTTGACGTCTGTGTAACACAAAGGTTACACGTAACCTCAAGGTTACACATTCGGGGGCTTATAATGGCCGAACCTACAATTCCGCAGCAGGCGGATCGCCTCTCCCGCCGCCGGGCGCGAGTGCTTCCGGTGCTCGCGATCTTCTATCTCGCGCAGCAAGTGGCTTTCTTCAATTCGCCTCATGGCGAACGGTTGGTCGACCATTTCAAGATCGGTGCCTGGGCCGTCCTCTCGGCAGTGCTTCTGGCGGCCCTGGCTACCGGCGGCTTCTGGCTTCGAAAGCCGGAGTTGCGCTCGATCCTCAATGATGAGTTGAGCAGGGCGCACCGCGCTGACGCGCTGCGCATCGGCTTCATTCTCGCGATGCTCGCAGGGATCATCCTCTACGCCGTCGGAACTGCGGTTCCGATGACCGACCGCGAGGTGATCCACCTCATCGTCTCGGTCGGCATCGGCGCTGCCCTAATCCGATTCGGAATGCTCGAACGGCGCGGCGAGAAGATTGACTGAGAAGCTCGGCAACCGGTTGAAGGAAGTCCGGGGAGAGCTCGGCCTCACTCAGGCCGAGCTCGCCGAGAGAGTCGGCGTGACTCGCAAGACAGTCAACACTGTCGAAAATGGCGTGTTCGTACCTTCGACCTTGCTCGCCCTTAAGCTTGCACAGGCGCTCAACGTGCCGATCGAACAGCTGTTCTGGATAGAGCGCTGATCTCTCCGACATCACGAATCAGGTCTCCCTCGGCTTCGGCGACGTCGGCAAGATGCATTCCCCACCCGGGGAGGAACATGCCGAAGACCGAAACCTCGCCTCCGATATGGTCGGTCCATTTCTCGCCGGCCGCGTAATTGGTTCGGATGGAGAGGTATCCGCGCGGCCCGTCGTTGACGCATTTGGCCGACACCAGTCCATCGGTATTGACGTAGGGAGTGGA
>DASQYQ010000236.1:0-3599 GCA_035639115.1 Sphingomicrobium sp.
CTCGCCAGTCGTTTTAACGTCAAACGGACAGTCGACGGCGCAACACCTACTCGGCGGGCAATCTCGTTGAGCCCGACCCCCGCGGTCGTCAAACGAAGCACTTCGCGCACATGGCGCATCATTGTCCTCTCTGCTGGCATCCGCTCCCCCGTGCAAAAGCCAAAGGAGCGGACCCTAATCGGGCCAGCAGAGG
Source organism: Sphingomicrobium sp. (assembly GCA_035639115.1). GTDB lineage: Bacteria > Pseudomonadota > Alphaproteobacteria > Sphingomonadales > Sphingomonadaceae > Sphingomicrobium. The sequence goes on from DASQYQ010000236.1 coordinate 194, forward strand.
CGCCGTCTACCGAGCGAGATTATCCCGGAATGCCGGGCGAAATCATCTCGGAACACCGAGCGACATCAAATCGGAATGATTGAGGGTTCTGCGCGATCCCGCGTCAGGGCACAGTCGACGGGCAGTGGAGGAACGCGGGATTGCGCAGAAGCCTGATTGAACGAAGCCGCGGATCGAGGGTCGCGGCCTATGGGGATTGAGCCCTGCCGGTGGTCGAGGCGCAGTGGCGATGCCGGTTCGAGTCAAGGCACCAGTGCGCCGCGATCGGGATGTTGGTGGCGGCCATGGGACGTATATCGATCAATGGCGCCGGAGATCGCCGCGGCTCGGAGGATCGAGTGGCGGTCGCCGGTCGCTGAAAAGCGATAGCGGAGTGACGGCGTCGACAGCTGGCGCCGATCCAGGACACTGGGCTCTGATGGGTCTCGCATTGGGGTCATGAGGTGTTCCACGAAGCCGCAGAGGCGAAAGTGCTCGGACGGGGAATGACGCCGATTTCGATCATGCGACCGCCGCACCATGGACAGAGGTCGAGTGAACGGCCAGTGAGCTGCTGGTAGCGCTCCCGGTAATCGGCGGCAGGGGCAGGCGGCACTGGCTCGGGGATCGCCAGCAGACGGCGGCAATAGGCGAGTTTGGTGGCGCGTTGCCCGTTGGCAAGATAGCCGTAGTGGCGGATGCGATGGAAGCCGTCGGGCAGGACATGGAGCAGGAACCGGCGGATGAACTCGTCGGCGCCAAGGGTCATCACCTTTTGCTTGTCGTGGTGGCGATAATCCTTCCAGCGGAAGCTGACCCGGCCCTCGGCGAGACCGACCAGGCGACTGTTGGCGATGGCGACGCGGTGGGTATATCGGCCGAGATAATCGAGCACCTGCTCGGGTCCGCCGAACGGTCGCTTGGCGTAGACGACCCAGCGAATGGCGCGCAACGGCCGCAGGCGGGCAGCGAACATGGCTGGCCTGGCCAAGCTCGCCAGATCGCCAAAGAAGCGGAGCTGGCCCGCATCGAAAGCCGTCTGGAGGCGGCTCAGGAAAAGCCGACGGAAGAGACGCGACAACACCTTTACCGGCAGAAAGAAGCCGGGGCGGCAGCCGATCCAGCGGGTCCTGTCGGCAGATGGCCCGCCACCCGGCACGACGCAGTGGACATGAGGATGATGATGCAGGTTCTGTCCCCAGGTGTGCAGGACGGCCACCAACCCGATCTCGGCGCCGAGATGCCTGGGATCGGCAGCGATGACGCGCAGCGTCTCGGCGGCGGCCGTAAACAGGATGCCGTAGACGACGGTCTTATTGTGGAGCGCGATCTCGGCGATCGGTGCCGGCACAGTGAAGACGACGTGGAAGTACGGTACCGGCAGCAGCTCGGACTGTCGGTCTGCCAGCCACTGAGCACGCGCCAACCCTTGGCACTTCGGGCAGTGCCGGTTGCGGCAGGAATTGTAGGCGATGCCCAGCCGGCCGCAGCCGTTGCACTGTTCGACATGACCGCCCAGCGCTGCCGAGCGGCAAGTTTCGATGGCGCCCATGACCCGGCGCTGGCCCCGGCTCAGATGGCCGGCATGGGCCTCACGGTAAGTGGCGCCGTGGCGGTGGAAGACATCGGCCACCTCCAGAGCGCTGCGCACGCAACGGCTCTCAGGCGGGCGGCGTCACCGAGAGATGCAAGCGATCGAGAGGGCTGGAGGTGCCAGCGATGACATTGGTCGCAACGCGCGTATAGATCGCCGTCGTCGCTAGCCGGCCATGGCCGAGCAACACCTGGATGATGCGGATATCGGTGCCGGCTTCGAGCAAGTGCGTGGCGAAGCTGTGGCGCAGCGTGTGAACGGTGACCGGCTTGCCCAGATCCGCCTCGCGCGCGGCCACGCGGCAGGCCGCCTGCAACGTCGCGGTGCTCACCGGCCGATCCCCCTGACGACCAGGAAACAGCCAGGCCGCCGGCTTGGCCAATCGCCAGTAGGCCCGAAGGATGCGCAGGAGTTGGGGCGACAGCATGACGTAGCGGTCCTTGCCGCCCTTGCCGTGTTCGACACGAATGACCATGCGGCTGCTGTCGATGTCGGCAACCTTGAGGGCGGCCACCTCGCAGACCCGCAACCCCGCGCCGTAAGCTGTGGTCAGAGCCGCCCGGTTGCGCAGCCCCGGCACTGCCTGCAGGAAGCGGACGATCTCCTCGCCGCTGAGCACCACCGGCAGCTTCTTCGGCTCCTTGGCGCTAATAATGCGGTCGAACGCCTCTGGCCGACCCAGGGTCACACCGAAGAAGAACCGCAATGCGCACGACACCTGGTTGATGTGCGACCACGACCAGCCAAGCCCGGCCAAGTGAAGCTGATAGGCGCGAACCTCCTCGATCCCCAGCCGATCCGGCGAGCAGCCGAAGAAACGGCTGAACTTGGCTACCGCGTAGACGTAGGATTGTTGGGTTGCTGGCGAGAGGTTGCGAACCGTCATATCGTCGATCATCCGTCGACGCAGCGGCGTTATCTGAGCCATCACGGGAACTCCTGTCTGATGATTGGGTCGGGACAACCGCAATCCTCTCAGACAGGAGCCTCTTCACGCCAAGCTCGCTACCCTCCCGCTAGCGGGTTCGTTCAATTAGCGGCCGACATCATTTCGGAAGCGGTGGCCGACTTACGTCGGAATCAGCACATATGGCTTCTGGCGCCAAGAAAGTCTCGACGTAATCGAGGGGCTCCGATTATATTAGGCTTGCATCAATATTTTCTGTGACGCTGGCTTGAGCGATGGGGCGCCGCGGCAGATCTCTTGAGGAAACGATCGTGGGCGAATTGGTTGGGCTGCGGCGTTTGGTATGTAATCTGACTGCGCTATGCGATGCCGGCGCCAGCGAGACCGAGGTGCTCGACACAGGCGGAGCGTCATTACGCGCGTTGGTGTCTTCCGATGACTGGCTCCCGGTGGAATTTGCCGAGCCCGACCCGGCGCAATATCGCCAGTATCTGCTGTACTGCGACCCGTTGGAGCGCTTCTCGATTGTCAGCTTTGTATGGGGTCCGGGACAGCGCACTCCGGTCCATGACCACACGGTGTGGGGATTGATCGGAATGCTGCGGGGTGCTGAGATTTCGCGAAACTATGCCGCCAATCCGGCAGGCAAGCTCGAATGCGAGGGCATCCTGCATCTTACGCCAGGCCAAATCACTGCGGTGTCGCCGCAGATCGGCGACATCCACCAAGTCGAAAACGCTCTCACCGACCGGCCATCGATCAGCATCCACGCCTACGGCGCCAACATTGGCGCCGTTGCGCGCCACGTCTATCTGTTGGAATCTGGACAGACAAAACCGTTCGTCTCGGGCTACGCCAACGATCGATTACCCAACCTTTGGGACCGCTCGGCGGAGACGCGGAGCCGCCTAGGCATATGATCGGGG
>DASQYQ010000237.1:0-2083 GCA_035639115.1 Sphingomicrobium sp.
CACAAAACCATCCGCGGCTCCGACCCTCAGGCAGCGCTTTATTATCTCGCCCGGATGCTGGTTGCAGGCGAAGAGCCCCTCTACGTGCTTCGCCGGCTGACCCGGGCAGCGGTCGAGGACATCGGAATGGCCGACCCCAACGCCTTGGCGCAGTGCCTCGCGGCCAAGGAGATGTATGATTTCCTGGGTTCGCCGGAAGGCGAGATCGGGATCGCTCAGGCCTGCATCTACCTTGCGACCGCTCCCAAATCGAACGCGACCTATGTTGCCCACAAGGCCGCGTGGCGAAGCGCCAAGGAGACCGGGTCGCTAATGCCTCCGATGCACATATTGAATGCTCCGACGAAGCTCATGAAGAATGTTGGCTATGGCAAAGGCTATGCCTACGACCACAATGGTGATGAAGCCTTTTCGGGCCAGGATTATTGGCCGGAGGAAATGGACGCGCAGACATTTTACGAGCCGACGGATCGCGGCTTCGAGGCGCGCGTGAAGGAACGGCTGGACTATTGGGAGAAGCGGCGGAAGGAACTGCAACAAAGCGCGAAGGACGCGAGTTGAGAAGCGCAGGCTGAGCAGGGAGCAACCACATGTATCAGGTCGATTCTGGTGCCTATTGGCAGGCGCAGACGATGTACTGGGGACCAAAGATCATCATCGCCATCCTGATCCTGGTCGTGACTTGGATCGTCGCGAGGGCGGTCGGCTGGGTGCTCAAGAAAGCGGTCGACCGCTCCCCCGCGCTCAAGAAGCATGTTACCGGGACGCCCGAGGAAACGGTCGGGCATCAGCTCGGAACCATCGCCAAGCTCATCATCTGGCTGGTCGGAATCATGGCCGCGCTTCGCTTCCTCGGAGTCGGGCAGATCCTCTCGCCGATCAACGATCTAGTGGTCGAGATCTTCGCCTTCCTGCCGCACCTCATCGCCGCCGGGCTGATCTTCTTCGTCGGGCTGGTGGTCGCCAGGATCGTTCGGCGCCTGGTCGAAACGGTGCTGATCGCCGCCAACGTGGACGGACTATTGGCGCGGATCGGAATCGGATCGACGGAAGGAACAGTCCGGACCTCGCCACAATCGGTGCCGCCCGGTGCGGCGCCCGGTTCGACTCGGGCAAGCATCGCTCGAGCCGCCGGAATCCTCGTCTACGCGCTCATCATCATCCCGGTCGCGATCGCCGCTCTCCAAGCGCTCGAGATCACTGCGATTTCGGCGCCAGCTACGGCCATGCTGGACCAGATCCTGGCTGCCATTCCGCACGTGCTAGCGGCCGCACTCTGGATCGGAATCGCCTTCGTCGCCGGACGATTTCTAAAGACCATCATCGAAGCGATTCTTCCGCCGACCGGCTTCGACGACGCGATCCGCTCGACAGGAGTGCTCCCGGCGAACGCCTTCCCGTCCCGGATCGTCGCCAATATCGCGATGATCGCAGTCATCCTTGCGGCGTCGATCGAGGCCGCGAGCCAGCTCGGCGGAGGGACCGTCGCAATCTTCCTCGCGCAAGTCACCGAGCTTGGCGGAAAGGTCATCTTCGGGACCTTGATCATCGTCGTTGGGATCCTCCTCGCTCGGATCATCGCGAACCTGGTCGGAAGCGGGACCGGCGAAGGCAGCTATGCACAAACGCTCGTCCGCTATGCGATCATCGCGCTATTCACTGCGATCGGGCTCACCTTCATGGGCCTCGCCGACCAGATCGTGATGCTCGCCTTCGGACTGATCCTCGGGTCGGCCGCAGTCGCCTGTGCAATCGCATTCGGACTCGGCGGCCGCGAGGCAGCAGCGCGTGTTCTCGAACGCTGGGCGGATCGCGCCGGCCCTCCGACCGCGCCACCACGCCCTCGGCGGCTTCGCCAGTCGTCGCCGGATGACGAGCCGCCGCTCGTCTGATGACGTTCGACGAGGCAATCGAGTTCGCTCTGACCTTGCCGGACACCGAGCTCGGAACGAGCTACGGAAAGCCGGCGGTGAAGCTGGTCTCGAACGGCCGCGCCTTCCTGTTCCAGAGCCATGAGGCCGACACCTCCTTCGGAGTCGCGATCGACCTCGATTCGATCGAGCTTCTGAAAGAGACCGACCCG
>DASQYQ010000238.1:0-6342 GCA_035639115.1 Sphingomicrobium sp.
ACCACTACCTGTTGCGAGACCACCACGGGAGGAGCGTTTTCAGGTTTGACCGCGACGATCGTGCCGTTCCGTGCCACCTGAGCCTTGGGCTCCGGCACAAAGCTGTAGAACCAGATCCAGAAGGCGCTCACCACCACAGCGGTGAAAACGGCCGTGAACAAAGCGGTCGCTGCGTACTTCAGCGCAACTCTCCCCTGAAAGCGTTGTTGATGTGCAACGATGCAGGCAACAACTGTTTCCAAGCGCGCAGGAATCCGCGTCGGCTGCTCGGGTTGGGTCTACAAGCACTGGCGCGGGCTGCTCTATCCCCAAGGGCTCCCGCAGAAGCGCTGGTTCGAGCGATACGCCGAGGAATTCGACACGGTCGAGATCAACGCAAGCTTCTATCGTATGCCGCTCGAGTCCACGTTCGACGGATGGCGCGAGAAGGCGCCGCCCGGCTTCCGCTACGCAGTGAAGGCGAACCGCTTCATCACCCACATGAAGAAGCTGTTGGACTGCGAGGAACCGGTAGACCGCTTCATCACCCTCGCCCGACGGCTTGAGCACACGCTGGGTCCGATCCTCTACCAACTTCCTCCCAGCCTGCATAAGGACCTGGAGCGGCTCGACTCCTTCCTTGACAGACTGCCTCGCGACCTCGAGCAGGTCGTCGAGTTCCGGCACAAGAGCTGGTACGACGAAGAGGTTCTAGCACTCTTGGATCGCCATGGCGTGGGTTTCGTGACGCACGACCTGAAGGGCCTCAAATCCCCACGTTGGGCGAGCGGGCGTACTGCCTATGTCCGCTTCCACGGCGCCGGCGGAAAATATTGGGGCCGCTATTCCGACGAAGCCTTGCTCGGTTGGACCGATTGGTGCCTTGAACAAGCGCGTCTGGGCCGCAGCGTCTGGTGCTTCTTCAACAACGACATCCACGGCCACGCCATCGAAGACGCGCGCACGCTCAAATCCATGGTCGGACAGATGGCTCGCTAGATCAGTCGGCCTCGAACACCCGTTCGCTCAGCTCGAGCAGCGCCGGATCGGCATGCTCTTTGGCGAACGTCGCGAAGAAAGGAATGGTGATCCTCGTGCCGCTCTCCACCCGCACCACGCCATGCTCGTGGTGGAACCCGCCGCTCATCGAGACGAAGGTTCCGGTCCTCGGCCTGACCAGCACATCCTGCGCGGTGAGGTACAACCCGCCCCCCTCGAAGACGTCGTTCAGATAGAGCACACCGGACAAGTCGCGGTGAGCCAGCTCGTGCGGCTTGCCGTCGGGGTAGGCATTGTCGGCGTGCGGCGGCATGAAGAGGCCGGCCTTCCAGCTCATCATGTGCAGGCCGTCGGCGTAGATCGGGACGTTCAGCTTCCAGAACCGCTTCATCTCTATGAGGCAGCGGCCGAGCGCCGCCATCATCGTCTTCGCCGCCTCGCGATTGTGCTTGAGCACGTCCGCGTACCACAGGCCGCGCTTATCCCAGAAGGCCGCGACGTCCGATGCGCCAAAGGCCAGTTCGTGAAGCTCCTCGAAAGCGCGGACGAGAAGCTCGCACCTCTCCTCGCTCACCAATCCATCGGCGATCAGGAAATCGAGGCCGAGCGCCTGAGCTTCGGCGCGCGTCGATACTAGCTTCGTGTTCGGACCGGGCGTGAACCGCCCTTCGGAGTCCAATCTTTCCCGGTTCGGGATGACCACCTTTCCCGAATAGGTCGGGATATGGTTGAGCGGGCTGTCATCGGCCCAGCGCGGATCGACGGCCGAAGGCGCGGTAGCGCTTCCGATGATGGCCGGCTTCGAAGCCGTCTTGCGCGGCGCCCGCATTTCTACGGGCTCCTTGAGCCGCAGCTTGTTCAGATGCTCGGGAGCAAGCACTCCGTCTGGATGACGCCCGACGAAATAGTGGCGCTGCCACGCCTCCCTAATGGCCACCTCGTCTCCGGCATGGACACGGCGCATGAAGTCGTCGCGAGCGAGCCGGAACTGATCGTGCCGCGCCTGGAGCTCCGGATCATCGGCCATACGGTGGATCTGGAGCTCGGTATTCGGAAGGACTTGCCTCGGCACGGGGAAGAAGAAGCAGAAGGGCTCCCCTTCCTCGAACCGGGTGATGCCCGGTTCCGTCAGCTGCCAGTTCATCGTGAACGGGTAGGGCAGCCAATCGCTTTCCACCACGCCGGTCAGCGGGCTGGCCGTAGGCTTCGGATCGTTGAACGGGCCAGTCGCGAGAATCCCCCAGCCGGGCTCCGTCTCGATCACATAATCGAGGTGAAAAGTGATGATTCCACGCGAGAAATTGGATCGGCAGAAATGGTCGACCGACACCGCGCCGGGAAGCTCCTTCAGGCCGATGACCTGGATGTCCTCGACCGCCATCCCGCCGTTCCAGCGAATCTCGACCGGAATCGGGCACAGCACTTCCCAGCCGAAGGCGTTCGCGATCGACAGCGGCAGGCAGCGATAGGCATGGCGGTCGACGAAATCGTCCATCCACTTCCGCTTGGCGCGGGAGGGCCGAACCTGCGGCGGATGCTCGGTGAGGGCGTGGAGCTTGACGACCATCGTCCGCTCTTCGGCCGCCGCAGTCTTAAGCTCTTTCGTGGCCAACGAATTCTCCCCGCTCGTCTAAAGACTAGCGCAGGCAGTCAAGGGCGCAAAGCCTCAGTCAGCGAGGACCTCCGCGAAGGCTTTCACGGCTGAACCAGGATCGTTGGCGCCCCAAATCGCCTGGCACACTGCGAGGAAGTCGGCGCCGGCATCGACGAGGGGTTTCGCGTTGGCTGCAGTGATTCCGCCGATGGCAACACAGGGGATCTCGAACAAAGTCGACCACCAGGTCAGGATCGACGGATCGGGCCGACAGTTCGACGGCTTGGTCGTCGTCGGATAGAAGGCTCCGAACGCAACATAATCCGCCCCCGCCTCTCCAGCTTCCATGGCCAGGTGGCGGCTGTCGTGACACGTCTTGCCGATCTGCGCCGAAGGACCGAGGAGCGCCCTCGCCTCGCGGATGTCGCCGTCGCTTTGTCCGAGGTGGACTCCGTCCGCGCCGAGGCGCTTCGCGAGCTTGATGCTGTCGTTGACGATGAACGCGACCTCCGCATCCGCGCAGATGCGCTGCAGCGGCTCGGCAAGCCTTGCAAGCTCGTGATCTTCGACATTCTTGACGCGCAGCTGGAAGGCCGACGCAATTGCGGGCTCGAGCGCGGCCTTGAGACGCTCAGGAAAGGCGCCGCCGACTTCCAGCGGGTTGATCAGGTACAGCTTCGCGGGCTCCGTCCGCTTCGGCGGCGGAAAATCCAAGGGATCGAATTCATCCTCGTCCAAGGTCAGGCCGGCACCTTCGCGGTCGAGGCCTCGTAGATCTCGTCGATCGCGGCCCCCAGCGTGCGGTTGAATTCCTCGTCGCTCTGCTGCGCGCGGAGGTCGGACAACAGCGCACGGCTGAAGCTCGCGATCATGCCGGGGTTCTTCGTCAATTCGCGGCAGGCATCTTCGCGGGAGAAGCCGCCCGAGAGCGCAACGACGCGCAGGACATTCGGATGGTCGACGAGGGGTTGGAACAGGCCCGCCTGCGCAGGAATGGAAAGCTTGAGCATCACACGCTCGCCTTCCCGCAAGAGGTCGAGATGGCTGAGCAGCTCTTCGAGGAGGATTCGGTCCGCTTGGTCGCGGGACGGGCTCTTGATGTTCACCTCCGGTTCGATAATCGGCATCATGCCGTGGCCGAGCACCCGGCGCGCGACCTCGAACTGCTGCGCGACGACGGCCGCGATCCCCTCGGGGTTCGCGACGTTGATCACCGAGCGTTCCTTGGTACCGAACACTCCGAGACCCCTCGCCCGCTCCAGCAGCGCTTCGAGGTCGGGCATCGGCTTCATCAGTTGAACGCCGTTCACTTCCGTCTCGAGACCCTTATCGATCTTTATGAAGGGCACCACGCCCTTATCGATGAGCGCCTGCGGCGTCGGCTTACCGCCGACCCGTCCGTCCATCGTCCGCTCGAACAGGATCGCGCCCAGCACCTTGCCCGACGCGAAGCAGGGCGCGTCGATGATGCGCTCGCGCATTTGGTGGATCAGACCGAACATTTCCTCGTCGTTCGACCAGGCGCCTTCATCAATGCCATAGCCTGCGAGCGCCTTGGGTGTGGAACCGCCCGACTGATCGAGCGCGGCGATGAAGCCGTCACCGCGTTCGATTTTGGCCGCCATCTCCGAGTGATTCATCAGTGACCCCTATCGCTCAATTCGGCGCGCCTCTACCAGCATCGAGCGAAGGGACAACAGCCCCCTGCTGCGCGTTGAATAGTTCAGCCCTTCGGTTTTTCGGAGAGGTTGATCGCGATTGATATCCTGAGCCCTGGTCCGCTCCGCGGCGCGACAGAATGCACCAGCCAGGACGGAAAGATGATCAGCAGTCCGGCCTTGGGCTTCACCTTGACGCTCTGCTCGGCGCCGGCGTGCGCGAACCGCAGGTGAGGCGCGTGCATGTCTAGCGCGGGAAGGCGCGGATCGTGGAGGATCAGCTCGCCCCCTCCGCGTCGTCGACGCGAAACTAATAGACGGCCGACCAAAAACAGCCGCCATGGCTGTGTGGCGCATTGGAAGCGCCCGCCTCGTTGACGTTGGCCCAGCCCTCGACCGTCCAGCCGCGCCGTCCCTCGCTCTCAGCACGTAGATCGCGCGGAGTCGCGTCTGCAAGTGTCACCACTTCGCGCGCGAGGGCGAGCGACGCTTCCCCAGCCCAGTTGAACAATTCGGTGTCCGAGTGCCATCCGCCGACGTTCGATCGCTTCATCCCCGGATGATCCGAGCGCCGCTTGAGAATTGCGTTCTCGAGCTCGGCGTTGAGGCGCTCCGCGTCCGGAAGGTCCCGGACGGCTACTGGCGTTCCGAAGAGCAGCTCAAGCTGAAAATCCGCGGCCAGGATCAGGCGTTCCTAAGCGCGGCGACTCCTGGAAGAACGCGTCCCTCCATCCACTCGAGGAAGGCTCCGCCCGCCGTCGACACGAAGCTGAAGTCCTGTGCCACGCCTGCGTGGTTGAGAGCAGCGACCGTATCACCGCCCCCTGCCACCGAAACCAGCGAGCCTTCCTTCGTCAGCGCAGCCGCGGTCCGCGCCAAAGCCACAGTGGCGGCATCGAACGGCGGCGTTTCGAACGCGCCGAGCGGACCATTCCACACGAGGGTCCGGCAGGTCTTGAGAACGTCGGCAAGCGCCTCGATCGCGGCAGGGCCGACGTCGAGGATCATCTCGTCCGACTGCACTTCATGCACGTTGCAGGTCCGAACGCTCGGCGGGTTCGGAGCGAATTCCTTCGCGACCACTACGTCGTACGGCAGGTGGATCGTACAGCCCGCCTGTTCGGCCTGGTCGAAGATCGCGTTCGCCTCGCCAGTCAACTCATGCTCGCAGAGCGACTTGCCGACGTTCACGCCGCGGGCGGCGAGAAACGTGTTCGCCATCCCGCCGCCGATAATGAGGTGATCGACCTTTCCGACGAGATGGCCGAGCACGGCGAGCTTGGTCGACACCTTTGCGCCGCCGACGACCGCAGCCAGGGGACGGTCCGGATTGCCGAGTGCTCGCTCGAGTGCCTTGAGCTCGGCCTCCATCGCCCGTCCGGCGAAGCTCGGCAGATAGTGAGTGATGCCTTCGGTCGAGGCATGCGCGCGATGTGCGGCGGAGAAAGCGTCATCGACATAGAAATCGCCGAGCGCCGCCATCGCCTTCGCGAGCTCCTGATCATTCTTCTCCTCGCCCGCATGGAAGCGGGTGTTCTCGAGCACGCCGATATTGCCGGGAAGCATGGTCGCGATGGCGCGCTCCGCCTCCGGGCCGCAGCAATCCTCGATGAAACGGACCGAGCGGCCGGCGAGTCTGTGGATCGGCAGCACCAGCTGCGCCGTCGACATGTCCGGCCGTTTTTCTCCTTTGGGGCGTCCGAAGTGCGCGAGCAGAAGCACGATTGCTCCCCGGTCGCTCAGCTCCAGCACCGTCGGAAGCATGGCGCGAAGCCGAGTATCGTCCATGACCTTCGCGCCATCCATGGGCACGTTGAGGTCAACCCGGACCAGCACCTTCTTGCCGGTCAGATCCTCCGGCAGGTCATCGAGGGTCTTGAACCCGCCTGTCACTTCAGCCGCGCTTTCCCATCGCATGGGCAGTGTCGACCATCCGGTTCGAAAAGCCCCATTCATTGTCATACCAGCTGACGACGCGGACCAGCTTCCCCTCGAGGACTGCCGTTTCGAGGCTGTCAATGGTCGAGCTCGCGCTCGTGTGCATGAGATCGATCGAAACGACGGGCTCGTCAGTGTAGTCGAGGATGCCCTTCAGGCGGTCAGTCTCGGAAG
>DASQYQ010000239.1:0-2679 GCA_035639115.1 Sphingomicrobium sp.
CGAACGAGGAGCTGGTCGGCCGGGCCATCTCGGACCGGCGCGACGAGGTGTTCCTCGCCACCAAGTTCGGCAACGTGCGCGGCCCAAACGGCGAGTTCCTCGGCGTGCGCGGCGATCCAGAATATGTCCGTTCCTCGTGCGAGGCGAGCCTTCGGCGACTGAATGTCGAGACGATCGACCTCTATTACCAGCACCGCGTAGATACGACAGTGCCGATCGAGGATACGGTCGGCGAGATGGCGCGGCTGAAGGACGAGGGGAAGATCCGCTTCCTCGGACTGTCGGAAGCCGCGCCGCGAACGATACGGGCCGCTTATGCGACCTCGCCGATCACGGCGGTTCAGACCGAGCTATCGCTTTGGAGCCGCGACGCGGAAGCGGAGGTGCTTCCGACGGTCCGCGAACTCGGCATCGGCTATGTCGCTTATTCGCCGCTCGGCCGGGGGTTCCTGACAGGCCAGTTCAAATCGGAGGCGGACTTCGCGGAAGGGGACTTCCGCAAGAACCACCCCCGCTTTCAAGGCGAGAACTTCCAGCGGAACCTCGACCTGGTGAAGGAAGTCGAGGCGCTGGCTGAGGAGAAGGGCTGCACCACCGCCCAGCTGGCGCTCGCCTGGGTGCTGGCGCAGGGCAATGACATCGTGCCGATTCCGGGCACCAAGCACGTCAAATATCTCGACGACAATATCGGCGGCGCGGAGGTGGAGCTAAGCGACGAGGAGCTCAACCGGTTGGACGCCATCCTGCCGCCGGGCGCCGCCGCCGGCGAGCGTTACCACGCGCGCGGCATGGAGACGGTGAACCGCTAGGGGCGATCGTCGATCAGGCTCATGCAGGTGACCCCTGACTCTGCTTTCTGGAGTTCGGAGACGTCGACCTCCACGACTTGGAAGCCTCGCTCCCGCAAGCGGGCGATGCTTCGCGGGTTGGCGGCTGGCATGATCAGGCGATCGGCTGCGCGGACGCAGTTCGCTGCGGCGGGTTCATCCACCGCGAAGGGTTCGACGCTGGTGAATTGGGCCGGATTGACTGAACGCTGGTCGTAAAGGAGCACGGGAGTTCCGGCACCGTCTGGGCCGGCGAACGTGGCACCGGTTTTGAGGTGGAGGCAATCACGTAGCTCGGCGCGGACGACCTGATAGCCGAGAGGCGCGGCGATCTCAGCAAGACTAGCTATGCCTTTAGCATCAGTGCGCGTCGACAGGCCGACGTAAAGCCGCTGACCGATACGGAGCACGTCGCCACCGTCGAGGTGGCCACTCTCGATGTGGTGGAGTTCGAACGCGCCGCTCAGTCCTGCTGCGCTGGAGTCGATCTCGCCCAGACGCGACGCTGTTCCGGGACGAGTGATGACCGCATGCTCACCGAGCAGAAGTGCGGTGTCCTCGACGAAGACCCCGTCGGGATCGTCGGCGAGCTCGGGCAAGCGGACGATTTCGAAGCCGGCATCGGCTAGAGCCCGCTCGTAAGCGGCGTGCTGCTCAGCGGCTCTGGCGGCGTCGATCGGGACCCGCTCAAGGTGCGTCAGCTGGCACTCCGCGAGGCGCGGGCTCACTGCGCGAGTGAAGGCTCGCACGTCATCCTCCGTGCTGACGCATCCACAGCGCGAACAGGTCTGGCCACCGCGAGCCTGGATTAGCGCGGGGCAGGTGGAAGCCAAAGCCGTGGCCGCCTTGGGCGAGGAGGTGCGCCTCGACGCTGGTCCTTGCTCGGCGGCAGGCCTCGATCCATTCGAAGCTATTGGCGATCGGGACTGTGCCGTCGTCGAACGCCGCGACGACGAAGCTGGGCGGAGTTGCAGCGGTCACGTGAAGAACGGGTGAGCGGGCGGCGATCAGCTCGGCGGGCGCGTTCGTTCCGAGCAGGTTATCGCGCGAGCCGCCGTGGGTTCCGGCTCCGAGCGTGGTCACTGGATAGATCAGGCCGGCGAACGCGGGGCGGGCGGAGACCGAGTCCGCGGCATCGACCGGCTTGTAGCTAGGCTGGTCGAACGAGACCGCGAGGTCCGCCGCGAGGTGCCCACCGGCGGAGAAGCCGACAATTCCGAGCCGCTCCGGATCGATGCGGAAGTCGCCTGCTCGTGAACGGATGAGCCGCATTGCGCGCTGGGCGTCCTGCAGCGGGACTTGGCTGCGGTTGGCCCAGCCCTCGGCAGGCAGGCGGTAGGTAAGGGCGAATATGGTCGTGCGCTCCGTATTGAAGCGCTCGGCAGCGTCGATGCCTTCGTTCTGAACGGCGATGAATTCGTAGCCGCCACCGGGGATGACGAGGATCGCGGAGCCGTCGGGAAGCGCCGGCCGAAATACGTTCACTTCGGGAGTCGCAGCCCCCTTGATCCACAGCTGGCGATAGCTCGGGTCGCCGGACATGGTCCATTGCGGCCGGGGACGCTCGCGCGGCGCCCCGGGAGGAATGTCCGGCCAGAGCGCAAAGCGTTCCTTCGAGGGCCATGGAGGAGCGGCGGGCCCGGCGGCGATGGCTGCAGGATCCTGATAATCCTGAGCCGAGGCTGCCGCAGCGATCATTGCTAGGCCGCTGCCGAGAAAGGTCCGGCGAGGGACAGCAGGCTTACTGCTGCCGGACAATCTGACCGCCCTTCATCACGAAGTTCAGATGTTCGACGGCGGAGACGTCGCGGGTCGGATCGCCGGGCACTGCGGCCAGGTCGGCGAGCAGGCC
>DASQYQ010000240.1:0-3005 GCA_035639115.1 Sphingomicrobium sp.
TGCTCATCGCTCGCCTCGCCAAGACCACCCATTATCTTGGACCAGCGGCTAACGCGAAAGTTGCTAGGCATTTATGCAAGACTCAATAGAATCTGAATAGACGCGCAATGGGTGCCATCGTCGTCATGCGCCCGCGCGTCCTTAGTCATATCAAGAAGCTCGACGACTGTTTCGGCCAGTTCCTCGAGCGCATCTCCTAAGACTTGCGCGACGAGTATGGGCTGATCGCGTACACACTTGTGAATGAGTGGCTGGCGTCAACTATTTCTTTCGTTCAGGACAATCATTTCTTTCGGGTCCTCTCTCCTTCACCAACGGTCCACCGTCGCGCAGTCTGGCGCCGAAGGCGTCAGAAGCGCTTTTTCCGATTTTCCCGATGCCTCTGCTCTTGAGCGGCTTCGTATAAAGACGCAGGAGAGGCGATCTTGAGGGTGCCCGCTACCTTGCTATCCCCCTGGCGGGAGCGTTTGAGCGTGCCGATCACTTACGGGTCTGCTTTGCCGCGGCCGCTCGTCGCTCAGCGACTTCTGCGCGCAGGCTGGGTCCTTTGAACTCAAGGACCACGGAGTGGTGCACGACTCGATCGATCGCCGCAGCGGTGGTCATCGGATTCTTGAAGATCTGGTCCCACTCCGAGAACACCAGGTTCGAGGTAATCATCACGCTCTTGCGCTCATAGCGCTCGGCTAGCAACGCGAAGAGCACCTCCATTTCGGCGCGGTCCTGCTGCACGTAACCGATGTCATCGAGTGCCAAGCACTCGAAGCGATCGAGCTTCTTGAGTTCACGGGCGAGGCGCAGGTTGCGTTTGGCCTCCAGCAGCCGTTCAACCAGCTTCGAGACAGCGCTGAACAGCACGGGGGCGCCACGCTCGATGAGCTCTCGGGCGATCGCAGCCATCACATGCGTCTTGCCGGCGCCAGGCCTGCCGATCAGACAGACATTGGTCGCGCTCGAGAGGAACTCCCCGCGGGCAAGCTCGGTGATCTGGGCGCGCATGGGCGCGGGATAGCGTGTGAGCTGCAGGGTTGCGAGCGTCTTGTTGCTGGGCAGTTTCGCCTCATCGAGAAGCCGCTTGATCCGCCGGTCGGCGCGCTCGGCGACCTCGAGAGCCACGAGCTCGGCAAGGTACTGCACAGCATCCCAACCCTCCGCGAGCGCCTTCTGCGCCAGCGGCGCGTAGTGGGTGAGGAACCCTGGCAGGTGAAGTCCCTTCAGGCGCAGCCCCAGCAGCTCCTCGCGCGCCCCCGCATTGATGGTGACGGCGCTCATGGGGAGAGCGCCTCGATCGATGTTGCACCGAGCAGTCGATCATAGCGGGCAAGGTCGGGAGGCGGGATCACCAGATCCGGGACCCCCGCACTGGTGCGCACTCCCCGCACCCGTTCGCGCACCGCCTCATAAGTGGGCAGGATCCGCCCGGCGAGAAGACTCACCAGTACATCGTGCACGGCTCGCTCCCCGTCGATCGCCGCCAGGTGAAGGATGCGCACGTACTCGAGATCGGCGCGCGCATCGTTCTCGGCGAGCAGCGCGTCGTAGGCTCTGCGGAACTCAAGCGTGGGGAAGAGCGCCTCGCGGAACGCGTAGCGTCGGAACGCCCCGGGCTTTCGTACCAGCGAGTGGATGATGTGCCGGTAGTCGATGCGCTCACGCTCGGCACCGACCAGGCGCTCCATCTCAGCCACACGCTCGCCTCGATACTCGAGCACGAGGTGGTCGGCGTACAGCTGCACCCGCAGCTGTCGACCGATCAGGCGCGAGGGGACCATGTAGTGGCGGGCGCCGACGCGTATCACACTGGAGCGCGAGACCGTGGCATACAGCTCCCGATATGCCGGCAGTGCCCGCGATGGCAGCGGCCGCAAGTGCATCCGCTCCTCAGCAAAGCGTTCGCTGCGGGTAGCGTTGCGCGCCTGGATGCACCCCTCCACGAACGCTGCGTAGCTGACGCGGCAGTCAAAGCCACGGCAGCCCCGAAGGCGCAGCCGCTGATCGAGCGTATGCTTGAGGGTGCCGTTGGCCGACTCGACATCTCCATTCTCGTGAGCATTGCCGGGGAAGTTGCGCGAGGCTCGAAGGCCATAATGCTCCAGCAGCTCGCGGTATCGGGCTGTAAAGTCCCGGCCGCGGCTCTCGGGGAGTTCGTGCGTCGCTGCCGAGAGATTGTCGGTGCGATGTTCCGCCGGCACGCCTCCCAGGCGCCACAGCGCTCCCTGCAATCCCGCGCTCAAAGACTCGAAGCTCTCGCTCGGGCAGATCATCGCCGCTTCCCAGTTCGAGTACGTCAATACGAAGTGGTACAGCAGGTGCGGGAAGGGCTCCCCGGCGATCGTGATCGCAAGTTCACCCATGTCGGTGAAGTCCGACTGCGCCTGCTCGCCCGGGCGGTGCACCTGGGGAAAGAACACTTCCCGGGCAGGTCCCGATCTCACGCGCCACGCGTGAACACGCCGCTGCAGCGTGCGCAACTGCCCGACCGAGAAGCGTCCCGAGTGGCGCTCGTTGAGCGCCATCCAGATCGTCTTGGCCTCAAGCCCCGGATCCTGGCGCAGCAGCGTTTCGACCTCTGCCCAGACCTCCTGATACGGATCCAGACGGGTTCGCCACGTGTGCGCGACTCTCACCGCCGTCGGCATCAGCCCCCGGCGGGCGTACTTGCGCGCCGTCGGCTCGCTCATCCCAGCTCGCGCCGCAGCCCCAGCCAGCGAGTCACCTTCCTTCAAAAATCCCATTAGTCGCCTCACTTGTTGGTCTGTAACCACGCCCCCCTCCTTTCTAGGAAGGGCAGCGTAAACAAGACCGTCGTGAAGGACGTCGACCCCGAAAAATCTAATTGTCGTCGCCGGCGCCGGCTACTCTCAGCAACGATCACCGGCGACAATTACCCCGAAAGTTCTAATTGTCGCCAACCAAGCGTCAGCCCCCGCATTCCTGAGGTGCAGATGAATGGCACCGTTTGCCATAAATACGGTGCACGATTCTCTGTATTAACTTCATATTCG
>DASQYQ010000241.1:0-2284 GCA_035639115.1 Sphingomicrobium sp.
CGCTGTCCTTGTTGGCCCCTACATTCACGCCGATGATTCCGTGCAGGTGCGAGCATTTCAACAGCCGCTGGTAGGCGGCGGGTTGGCCGCCGTTGTTGAAGCCCATGCGGTTGATGACCGCGCGATCTTCGGCAAGCCGGAAGAGGCGCGGCTTGTCATTTCCCGACTGAGGCTTGGGCGTGATCGTACCGACCTCGACGAAGCCGAAGCCGAAGCCGAGCATCTGCTCGGGCACCTCCGCGTCCTTGTCGAAGCCTGCGGCGAGGCCGACGGGCGAGGGGAAGTCGAGGCCCGCCACGGTCGTTTTGAGCGATTCCGGAAAGCTCGGCGGCCGCCGTCGAGGCATTAGCTTGAGCGCGCCAATCGTCGCTCGATGCGCGCGCTCGGCGTCGAGGGCGAACGCAAGTGGACGGAAGAGCGGGTAAAGCGACACGGCCCGGGCCATACCGTGGTTGAGTTTCTGAGCGCAACGGACTAAATCGGAGTGGACAACTCCGAATTGCGAGACAAAGTGCGCCTGAGCCATCTTGCCGATTATGCGGTCGTATTGATGACCGCCGCCGCTCGTCGGCCCGCGAGCGCGCGCCTTAGCGCGACCGAGCTTGCCTCCGAGACTGGAGTTCCGCTCCCGACGGCGCAGAAGCTGATGGGGCAGCTTGCCGCCTGCGGCCTGCTGTCGAGCGTTCGCGGCGCGGGCGGCGGCTTCGCGCTGGCGAAATCCGCGCAGGAGATCAGCCTCGCCGACATCGTCGAAGCGGTCGAAGGGCCGATCGCGCTCACCATGTGCTCGGATTCGAACAATCATGAATGCATCCTCGACGCGCACTGCCGCGTGAAGCCGCACATCGGAGTGGTCGGCAGGGCGGTGCGCGGAGCGCTCGGCGCGGTTCGACTGACGGAGCTCGCGCAATGAACAGCAACGCCTCCGGGGCAGTGAAGAACCGCGAGATCCGCGACAAGATCGCGCAGGATTACGAATGGGGCTTCGTCTCCGACGTCGAGCAGGAGTTCGCGCCCAAGGGCCTCAGCGAAGAGACGGTCCGCTTCATCTCGGCGAAGAAGAACGAGCCCGAGTGGATGCTCGACTGGCGGCTCAAGGCCTATCGCTGCTGGCTCGAGATGGAGGAGGTCAGCTGGGCCAAGCTCGACATCCCCGAGATCGATTACCAGGACGCTTATTATTACGCGGCGCCGAAGGCGAAGCCGAAGCTGGCCTCGCTCGACGAGCTCGATCCTGAAATCCGCCGAACGTACGAAAAGCTCGGGATTCCCATCGAGGAGCAGAAGGTGCTCGCAGGGGTCGAAGGCGCGGCCAAGGTCGCGGTCGACGCGGTGTTCGACAGCGTTTCCGTCGCCACCACCTTCCGCGAGGAGCTGAAGAAGGCGGGAGTCATCTTCCTCTCCATCTCCGAAGCGATCCGCGAGCATCCCGAACTGGTGAAGAAGTATCTCGGAAGTGTCGTCCCGCAGCGCGACAATTACTTCGCCTGCCTCAACAGCGCGGTCTTCTCGGACGGCACCTTCGTCTACGTGCCCGAAGGCGTCCGCTGCCCGATGGAGCTTTCGACCTATTTCCGTATCAATGCGGAGAACACCGGCCAGTTCGAGCGCACTTTGATCGTCGCCGACAAGGGAGCCTACGTCTCCTACCTCGAAGGCTGCACAGCACCGATGCGCGACGAGAACCAGCTGCACGCGGCGGTGGTCGAGATCTTCGCGCACGAAGACGCCGAGGTGAAATACTCGACCGTCCAGAACTGGTATCCGGGCGACAAGGAAGGCCGCGGCGGGATCTTCAATTTCGTCACCAAGCGCGCGCTCTGCTCGGGCGACCGCTCCAAGGTCAGCTGGACCCAGGTCGAGACCGGAAGCGCGATCACCTGGAAATATCCAAGCTGCATCCTGAAGGGCGATGGCAGCGTCGGCGAATTCTATTCGGTCGCGCTGACCAACAACCGCCAGCAGGCCGACACCGGAACCAAGATGATCCACATCGGCGCCAACACGCGCTCGACGATCGTCAGCAAGGGCATCAGCGCGGGCCGGTCGAACAACACGTATCGCGGCCTGGTGCGCGTGCTTCCGCGCGCTGAGAATGTGCGCAACTTCACCCAGTGCGATTCGCTGCTTCTCGGAAGCGACTGCGGAGCGCACACCGTGCCTTACATCGAGGTCAAGAATCCGACCGCGACGATCGAGCATGAAGCGACGACATCGAAGATCAGCGAGGACCAATTGTTCTACGCGATGTCGCGCGGCCTGGATCAGGAGGCCGCGGTCGCGC
>DASQYQ010000242.1:0-5128 GCA_035639115.1 Sphingomicrobium sp.
TGCTCGTCGACGAAGGGCACTTTAACGAAGCGGAGCTGCGGGCCCTGTTGGCGTCTGGCGAGTGGCCGGCCCGCAAGCCCGACCGCAACATCTCCGACCTCAAGGCGCAACTCGCGGCGTGCACACGCGGAGCCGAAGTGCTCGTGCAGACCGCCCGCGATTACGGGACCGACGTGGTCGCAGCCTACATGCGGCACGTGCTGGCGAATGCCGAAGAGTCCGTGCGGCGGCTGCTCGACCGGCTTGAGGACGGCGAGTTCGACTATGAAATGGACAATGGCGCGAACGTTCGAGTCCGGATCAGTATCGACAAGGCCGTGCGCTCCGCGACGTTCGACTTCACCGGCACGAGCGATCAGCAGCCCGACAATTTCAACGCGCCTTATTCGATAGTCCGGGCGGCATCCCTTTACGTAGTTCGAACGCTCATCGACGATGCGATCCCGATGAACGACGGTTGTTTGCGTCCGATCGAGCTCATCGTTCCGGACGGCTCGATGCTCAATCCGAAATATCCAGCAGCCGTCGTGGCGGGGAATGTCGAGACCAGCCAGGTGGTTACCGACGCGCTGTTTGGCGCGACGGGCAAGCTGGCGCCGAGCCAAGGCACGATGAACAACTTCACTTTCGGCAACGAGCGCCACCAATATTACGAGACGATCGCCGGCGGATCTGGCGCTGGGCCGGATTTCGACGGCACGAGCGCCGTCCAGACGCACATGACCAACAGCCGGCTGACCGACCCGGAAATCCTGGAAGCGAGGCTGCCCGTGCGGCTCGACCAGTTCGCCGTCCGCCGCGGCTCCGGCGGGGCAGGGGCTCATAAAGGCGGCGACGGGGTGGTTCGAGCCGTGACCTTCCTCGAACCAATGCGCGCGAACATCCTTGCGAACCGTCGACGAGTCGCGCCCCGCGGTATCAACGGCGGTGCTGATGGCGAGCCGGGGCGGAATTGGGTCGAGCGGAAGGACGGCACCGTCGAAATGCTCACGGCAACGGACTCCGCGGAAATGCAGCCGGGGGACCGGTTCGTGATCGAAACCCCAGGCGGTGGGGGATTCGGGAGGAGGACTGGTTGATCAACT
Source organism: Sphingomicrobium sp. (assembly GCA_035639115.1). Classification (GTDB taxonomy): domain Bacteria; phylum Pseudomonadota; class Alphaproteobacteria; order Sphingomonadales; family Sphingomonadaceae; genus Sphingomicrobium. The sequence continues at coordinate 1,086 of DASQYQ010000242.1, forward strand.
ACTGGCCGCTGCTCGGCATCGCGCTCGTCGTGCTCGGCTTTGCGCTGCGCTTCAATCCGCTGCTCGTGGTGGCGGTGGCTGCAATTGCGACTGGGTTACTTGGCGGCATGTCGTTCCTGAAGGTGCTGGCGGCGCTCGGTCACGGCTACAACGAGAACCGCACCGTCACCCTCATCTACATCGTGCTTCCGGTTATCGGATTGCTCGAGCGCTACGGCCTGCAGCAGCAAGCCCGTGCGCTGATCACTCGGATGAGGGGAGCGACGACGGGCAGGCTGCTCATCATCTACCTCGGGTTTCGCCAGATTTTCGCTGCCCTCGGCCTGACCTCCGTCGCGGGGCAGGCGCAGACGGTCCGCCCGTTGGTAGCGCCGATGGCCCTCGCAGCGGCCGAGAAGGAGCATGGCGCGCTCGACGAGGAGACGAGCGAGCATGTAAAAGCGATGTCCGCGGCGACCGACAATGTCGGGCTATTCTTCGGCGAGGACATTTTCATCGCCGTCTCTTCGATCCTGCTGATTCAGGGCGCGCTCAGGGCGTACGGAATCCAGCTAACGCCCTTCGAACTTTCCGTATGGGCGATTCCGAGCGCCGTCTGCGCCTTTTTGATCCAGGGAATGCGCCTACTTCTGCTCGACCGCCGGCTGAAGAGGGGCGGCCGATGATCGACATGCATTGGGTCTACGCATTTGCGGGGTTTGCTTTCACCAGTTTCGCCGTCGCGAGCATCCGAGATGCCGGAAATGCGAAGCGCTGGGGCAACGCTGCCTTCTGGTCGCTGGCGGCAATCAGTTTCTGGTTCGGCGACTTTCTTGGTGATGTCGGAAACGGCGTCTTGGTCCTGGCACTGGTGGCGCTCGCGGGGTTTCACCTGCTCGGCCGAAGCGCGGGAGACTCGACGACCGTCGAGGAGCGGGAGAGTTTCTCGGAGCTCTACGGCAACAAGCTGTTCCTGCCTGCGCTGATCATTCCGTTTACGGCGTTCATCGGCACTCTGCTGTTCAACTACACGCCGCTTAAGAACAGCGGGTTCATCGAGCCGAAGTCGGTCACTCTCGTGTTGCTTGGAGCCGGGGTGATAATTGCGCTGATCGTTTGTTACATGTGGCTCAAGCCGCCCGCGATGTCCGCTGCTGACGAAGGCGGCCGTCTCGCAAACGCCATCGGATGGGCTCTGGTCCTCCCGCAAATGCTGGCCGCTCTCGGCGCTGTGTTCGCCGCCGCCGGTGTGGGGACGACGATCGGCGCAGTCGCCGGCCACGTCATCCCGCAGGGAAGCGTCTTCCTCGCAGTCCTGCTCTATGCCCTTGGAATGGTCGTATTCACGATGATCATGGGCAATGCGTTTGCAGCCTTCCCCGTCATGGTGGCGGCGATCGGCTTCCCAATCTTGATTCAGCAGGAGGCTGGCAGGGCGGCGGTGATCGGCGCCGTCGGGATGCTTGCAGGCTATTGCGGAACGCTGATGACCCCCATGGCGGCCAACTTCAACATCGTGCCGGCTGCGCTCTTGGAGCTCAAAAATCAGTACGGCGTCGTCAAAGTGCAGATCGCGACTGCCGTCCCCCTCCTCATCTGCAACATCATCATCCTCTACATCGCGGGGTTCCACCTGTGACGACTCTCAATGCCGATCTCGCTTCTCGCATGGCGCGCATTGCGATCGGACACGTGCGCAAGGAATATCCGCACAAGCTGGACCAGGTGCTCACTGGCGACGAGGATCTCGCGCCGCCGCGCGTCCTCCACCCCATCTTCTACGGAAGCTTCGACTGGCACAGCTGCGTCCACGGATGGTGGACGCTGCTCACCGTAAGGCGGCTCTTCCCCGAGATCGCCGAGGCAGACGCGATCGGGGAGCTGGCCGGCGACAGTTTCACGCGCGAGAAGGTCGCCGGCGAGATTGCCTTTCTCGAACGTCCGATGGCCCGCGGGTTCGAGCGTCCATACGGCTGGGGCTGGCTGCTCTATCTCCATCTCGAGGCAACCCGGCACAAGGAAGTGTGGGGTGCCGCGCTCGAGCCGCTGGCGCGCGCCTTCGCCCGACGCTTCCACGATTATCTTCCGGTCCTGACCTATCCGATCCGCGTCGGCACGCATTTCAGCACGGCATTTGCGCTGGTCCTGGCGCTGGAATGGGCCGAGCGGTTCGATCCGCAGCTGACGGATCTCTTTCGAACGCGATCGTTGCATTGGTTCGGCGCGGACCGGGACTGCCAGGCGTGGGAGCCGGGAGGGGATGAGTTTCTGTCGTCGGCACTCATCGAGGCCCTGTGCATGGCCCGCGCGCACCCGTCGGAATTCCTCGCTTGGTTCGGTCACTTCTTGCCGGGCCTTGCGCGCCGCCAGCCGGCGACCTTGTTCGACCCTGCGATCGTGAGCGACCGCAGCGACGGAAAGATCGCACATCTCGATGGCCTCAACCTAAGCCGCGCGTGGTGCTATCGGAACATCGCACCGCTGCTTCACGATGAAGAGCGGCAAGTGGCTCGCGAGGCTGCAGACGAGCATCTCGCCGCTTCGATGCCGCACATCGCAGGCGACTATATGGGTGAACATTGGCTCGCGAGCTTCGCCTTGCTGGCGTTGCTCGCCGTGGAGGGGTAATTCGCGGCCATGGCTGATATTGACTCCCTCAACCAGCAATTCACCCGCTACGATCAAGTGCACAAGGCGCACACCTATCGCCTCGCCGAGCATCCTGGCGACGAGTTCGACGCGGATTACGAGATCGCCACCCTCGATTTGAGGCAGTTCCTCCACGGCGATTTCGAGGAAAAGGCAGGCTTTGCAAGGGCGTTCGCCGGCGCTCTTGAGGAGATCGGATTCGCCGTCCTCGTCGGTCACGGAGTGGATCCGGCGCTTTACGAGGAGATGGAAGAGCTGACGCTCGACCTGTTCACGTCGACTTCCCTGGCGGAGAAGATGCGCTTCCGCGCCGAGCGGTTTGGCTCGGTGAATCAGGGCTATTTCCCAATCAAGGAGACGAGCGACATCCACCCCGACCTGGTCGAGGGCTGGGTGTGGTGCCGGCGCGCGTTCGATATCCCTCAGAAGCGAGAGGAGGAGTTCAGGCCGGAGCAGTACTGGCCCAAAGCCGGGTACGAGCAGCAGGCGCGAAAGCTCGTGCTCGCTCATGAGCAATTGTTCAAACCCATCGCGCAGGCGATGCTGCAGGGGCTCGGCTGCGACCCGCACTTGCTCGACGATAAGCTGGCCGAGACAAACTTCGGCCTGCGCTTGAATTACTATCCGCCGATGACCGAGGAGCAGGACCGCACGGGAGCGGGGCGGCTGCTCGGCCATGAAGACGTTGACCTGTTCACGATCTTGCCGTCGTCGCGGACCGACGGCTTGCAGGTGTGGAATCACCGCAGCGGGAAGTGGGTGCGGATGAAAGCGCCTCCCGGCTCCATCATCATCAACACTGGCGATTACATGCAGCGGATCTCCAACGATCGTCTGCCGTCGACGACCCACCGCGTTGGCAAGCCGACTGACGGCTCTCATGTGATGCGACCACGAGTGTCGTTCCCAGTCGCGGTCTACTTCTGGGAGAACGAGGTCCTTGAGGTCCTCCCAGGCCTCGGCGTGCCCAAATATGAACCGATCAAGGCGATCGCGTTCCACACCCGCAGCACGAGCAAGTTTTACGGCGACGATTACGCGGTTGAAACCGCTTAGCTCACCTTGTTGCAGTCGGTGACCAGCGTCGCATCGCCGCCATTGGGGACGTAATCGACGCCGCAGACGGGGCCATTCTCGATCAACGGATCGCCTCCGAGCGATTGGTAGAGGGCGACGCGATTATGCGCGGCGGTCGCCTCGGTCTGAACCAAGGAGTTCTGGGCGGTGTAGTAAGCGCGCTGGGCGATAAGCACGTTGAGGAATGGATCGACGCCCGCCTGGTAGCGGGCCTCGGTCAGCAGATAGTTGTCAGAGGCGGCCGCCTGCTGGCCCCGGGCTGCGGTGAGTTGCGAGTCCATCGTCGCGCGGCGGGCCAAGGCGTCCGAAACGTCGCGGAGGGCGGTCTGGACCGCGTG